>NZ_JBSQYS010000011.1:0-126578 GCF_055140945.1 Sunxiuqinia sp. | reverse complement strand
CGTGAGCACGATTCGGTGCTTCAGAAGTGTTGGCGCACTGAACAGTTCCCGCAGTTCCGAACGGTTCAGGATCACCGGCAGGCGGGTGTCGCCTTTCAGTTCGAGCTTCGAAATCCCGGCCTCCGCATATTGCCACCGTTAACGCCAAGCTTGAAAATCAGGCTATACACAAAATAATTATCTTTACATCTATGAAAAAAGATATACAGAAAAATCAAAATAACCTGATTGACAACTTTAAAGAAATTATTTTCTCCGCAAGAAAATCAGTGGCAATTAATGTCAATAATGGGCTAATTACAGCGTATTGGAATATTGGGAAAATAATTGTCGAAAATGAAAAGGCAAATAACATTGACAATTCTTCGTCAAGACAAATAATTCTTGAATTATCAAAACAATTAACTGACGAGATTGGGAAGGGTTTTTCAAGGTCGAATCTTTTCAATATGAGAAAATTCTACATAGAATATCCCGATGTCCAGACACTGTCTGGACAATTAACTTGGTCTCATATATGTGAACTTTTGATTATCGAAGACGTTCAGAAAAGAGGATTTTACGAAAAAGAAATAATCAACTCATCATGGTCGGTTCGGGAATTAAAAAGACAAATTGATAGTTCTCTTTATGAACGGTTATTGCTCTCAAAAGGAGAGACAAACAAAAAGGAACTTCTGGAATTATCCCGGAAAGGACAACAAATATTAAAACCTCAAGACATTGTAAAAAATCCTTATGTCTTTGAGTTTCTTGGAGTACCTGAGCATAAACCAATTTTAGAAAAGGAATTAGAGAAAAAATTAATCCGGCATATAGAAGACTTTCTACTGGAACTGGGGCGAGGATTTATGTTTGTTGGTTCGCAGCAAAGAGTAACAATCAACAATACTCACTATTACGTAGATATGGTATTCTACAACAAAATTCTTCGGTGTTATATTCTGATTGAGTTAAAAACCACTAAGTTGCAAATTAATCATGCCGGACAATTAAACACGTATTTGAATTATTTCAAAACAGAGGTAAATGACAAAGACGATAATCCACCTATCGGTATAATTCTATGCGCTGAGAAAGACGAAATTGCAGCAGAATATATCCTCGGAGGGCTGGAAAATAATGTATTTGCTTCAAAGTTTACATATGTTTTACCAGACAAAGACGAACTTATTAGAGAATTGGAAAATGTAATAAAAAAATAAAAGCCAGGCGTTTAAAGTGCATATTGCAGGGCGGGGTTTGTTGGTACGCCAACTGCGGATTCTCGCATCGCCGTTCCGTGTCCTTCGGACAGGAACGCGCTGCGAAATCCGCTTGGCAACAGATACTAACCCTTTAACGGTAGTCTAAACAACCAATAAATACAGATGATTAAACTTGAAACGTTGTATCGATCGAATAGCCCGATTGACTGCCACATTTTAAAAGGTCGATTAGAATGTGATGGTATCGATTGTTTTATATTTGATGAAAATATAGTTTGGGTGCATCCTTTTAGGGCCGTTGCAATTGGAGGAGTAAAACTGAAAGTTCCATCGGACCAACTGGATCTTGCTAAAGAAATATTAAAACAAATAAATAAAGGCTACCTGTTTGATGAAAATGGGAAATACGAAATAGCCAACATTTTGCATTCAGAATATGAAAAGCAAATGGAGGTTTTAAGAATAAAATCTGAAATTGAATATTATCTGGACAAAGAAATTGTAGCTAATTATAAATCGAAAAGTTTATCCGATTTTGCTGAGATTTGCCCAAATTGCAATTCAACTAATACACGGAATGGATATGCAATAGATTATCAGTGGGATATGTTATATTTGATTTTATCCTTGTTCCTTTTTGTTCCATTTCCCTTGATTAGAAAGAAAATTCATTGTTTCGATTGCGGCTTCGATTTCAAAAAACAAAAGGCAGCCGCTAACAAAAGTAGCCGTTGCACAACGTCTTAAATTTTCATGAAAGTCAGCTTCGATATGAAATACAACTACTCCTATAAGCACCTGATCGTATTGCTTTGCTTGATTTTGGTGGTCTTTCGGTTTTTTATCGATCCGGTAAAGGTATTGACCTGGGATGTGTTTGGATACTACTTGTATCTTCCGGCAAAATTTATTTACTCCGATTTGGGTCTAAGCAATCAGGAGTGGCTCACGAATTTAGTCGAAACCTACAAACCCACGTCAACCCTTTATCAGTTGGTTAATGTGGGTAATGGGAATTGGGTCATTAAGTACACCATGGGATTGTCCATACTTTATTCCCCCTTTTTCTTTTTAGCTCATTTCATTGCCGAACCGTTGGGCTATCCGGCTGATGGCTTGTCCTTGCCCTATCAGTATTGCCTCACCTTTGGAGGACTAATTTATGCCATGATTGGCTTGGTTTATTTGGCAAAAGTGTTGCTTCATTTTTTCAACCAGTACACCACCAGCATCCTGTTGGTTATTATCTTTTTCGGGACGAATTACTTTCATTTAACCATTTGGGATGGTACCTTACTATCGCATAATTTTCTGTTTACCTTTTACGCCCTGTTAACTTTTTTCACCATAAGATGGTATGCCGATCATCAAATAAAACACGCTGTCATTATCGGGTTATCAGCCGGAATGATCACTTTAATCAGGCCATCGGAAGGAATCTGTGTGCTGATTCCTTTGCTGTGGTATGCCGGAAAGGAAAACTATTTCAAGCAGAAACTAAGCGAATTGAAAACGCATTATGCACAGATCCTGCTTGCCGGTTTTTGTTTTCTGCTTGTTCTTCTTCCGCAGGCTCTGTATTGGAAGGCCATTACCGGAGAGTATTTGTTTTACTCGTATACAAATCCGGGTGAGGGGCTTGACTTTTTAACACCGTATACCTTAAAGTTTTTGTTTAGTTTCCGAAAAGGATGGTTTATTTACACCCCCATTATTCTCTTTTCGTTCGTCGGGTTTTATCATTTGTATCAAAAAAGCAAGCCGGTATTTTACACCATTTTTATATTTATCATTCTGGATATTTACATTGCCTCAAGCTGGACAACCTGGTGGTATGCAGGAGGCAGTTTTAGCTCCCGATCAATGGTTCCCGCCTATGTATTGCTCGCCATCCCCATGGGATTTTTTATCGAAAAGGTAAAAGTAAACCCCACAAGAAAATTGGCTTTTAGTGTGGTGGCACTGCTATTTATTGTGCTGAACTTATTTCAATCGTGGCAATTTGAAAACAAGGTGCTTAGTAAAGAGCGAATGACCTGGGACTATTATTGGGCGATATTTGGTCAAACATCGGTTAGTGAAGAAGATAAGAAATTGCTGTTGGTCAATCGGTCGACAGAAACTTTTCAGGACTTTGAGAATCGGGACGATTATCGGCGTAAGTCGCTTTACAAGAATTCGTTTGACGAAATTCCTGCGGATTCATCACGCCACGAAAACGTATTTGTTCTTGACGATAAACATCGTTTCTCCCCCGGAATTGATATTCAATATCAGGATTTAACGGAGTCCGATCATGCCTGGATCAGCGGTTCGGTAAAGTTATTTATTCCGAGTGGGTACAGCGAAATACTTCCGGTATTGGTGGCTACTTTTCATCATCAGGGTAAGACTTACAAATATCAGGCTTTCGAGCTTAAAAACGAAGATGTCGTTTTGGGCGGCTGGAATGAAATTCAGTTCGACTACCTCACGCCTGAAGTTCGATCCCTGGAAGATAACTTGAAGGTTTATGTCTGGCACCGGGGCAAACAAAAAGTGTTGTTGGATGACTTTATGATTGATGTTTATGAGCCATTAAAATAGGAATACAATAAAATTAGTTGAATATGAAACATCGAGTAGATTTCTTAATTATTTTATTATCAGGTATTTTTGTTTGTTTTCAATCATTTGCACAACCTGTTGATCATCATGCCAGGTTTGAAGGGCACCTGAATCGCTTTATCTCCACCAAAATAAAGTACCCCATTGATTTGGCTCAACAAAATATTGATGGGTTGACCGTTATTTCTTTCAATATTTCGGACACCGGAGAGCTGGATTCGGTGATCGTTGATTCGTCTCCACATCAGAAACTAACAAATATGGCTCTGGCTGCCTTGGCCGAAACGGTTGGTAAATGGACACCGGCAATGTTGAATGATGAACCGCAAGCCGAACGCTATAAAATTGTGGTTAACTATTCGGTGCAAAGTAAGATGCCCCCTGTTAATCAGGCCAAAGTGCAATTTGAGAAAGCAAAGAATCGGTACGAAAAAGGGAAGTATGAGAAGTCGTTGAAAGCTCTTGATCGTGCCATTGATATGAATCCTTACTATGCAAGGTTTTACCAGTTCCGTTCGCAAGTGAATCAGGCTTTGGGTAATGGGAAAGAGGCGGAGCAGGATGTGTTGAAAGGAGAGCAAACGGAAAATAAGGTGTTGGCTGTTTGCGACGTGTTTATGGTTGGAGTGACCACAACCCGGGTTGTTTCAACCAAAGTTGTAGAAAAAAGAAGAATTCCTTAAAAGTGAATGTCGGCTACAGCTTAAGGGAAGGAGCTGCGAGATTAAATAAGGACTGTTGAGCGATAATGTTAAGAGAGCGGCTAGCAAGATGATTTTCTCGCCAGATTAAAAATGATTGAATTATCTTTGGGGATAAATTCAATAAAATTAGACTATGTCATCACCCGTGTCAGAATGTTTGTATTGTCAAAAAAACGATACCTTAAACAGCCTAATGATCAAAATCTGTGATTTAGAAGTTTCCGAATTATTTTTATTTAAAGAGCAATCCTATGCAGGTCGTTGCAATGTTGTTTATAACGACCACGCAGTCGAGTTTCACGAGTTAAGCGACGAGCAGCGCGATGCTTTTATGCGCGATGTAGCCAAAGTTGGAAAAGCGATTGCCAACGCTTTTAACCCAACCAAAATCAACTACGGAGCCTATGCCGACACCTTGTCTCATTTGCACATGCATATCGTTCCAAAATATGTAGGTGGATATGGATTTGGAGGTGTTTTTGAAATGAATCCACAAAAAACAACCCTGTCAGATGCTGAATATGCAGAGGTAATCGAGAAGATTAAAGCCGCATTATAGTACAAGATATGAATAGAATAATCCGCTTGCCTCAATTGATATTGAGCAATGCGGATTTTTTTTTAGTTGCCCCATTTTTGTCAATTTCCCGGATGATAATCAATTTCGGATTCCCCGAATGATTTCTTTTTTTTTACCTGATGCTTAGGGCCGTTTCAAATGATTTAAGCTCCTTGCAATCATTACCAAATCGTAAAATCGGGTAGGGCATTTAGGCATTAAGCAAGCAATTTCATACCTTTGTGCGCCTGAATTTTGAAGTATTCAAACAGAATAATCACTAAAAATAGAAAATTGATATGGCATTGATTAATGAGCATTATCTGAAATTGCAAGCGGGATATTTATTCCCCGAAATTGGACGACGCGTTAGCGAATTTGCGGCAGCCAACCCCGATAAAAAAATTATCAAAATGGGTATTGGCGATGTCACCCAACCGTTGGTTCCTACCGTGTTGAAAGCATTTCATGAGGGAGTTGACGAGCAGGGAACAGCAGCAACTTTTAAAGGTTACGGACCGGAACAAGGCTACGAATTTCTGCGTAAGGCAATTGCTGAAAATGCCTATCAAGCCAATGGCGTTGATATTCCGGCTGATGATATTATTGTTTCTGACGGTTCGAAGTGTGACACCGGAAACATTCAGGAAATTTTTGGAGCAAGCAGTAAAATTGCCATCTGCGACCCTGTTTATCCGGTTTATTCTGATACTACGGTAATGTCGGGTAAAACTGGTGAGTGCAAGTCGAATGGCTACTATGATGGTATTATTTACATGCCTTGTACCGATGAAAATAACTTCACCCCGGATCTTCCAACCGAGCGCCCTGACCTGATTTTCTTGTGTTACCCCAATAACCCAACGGGAACGGTTGCCAGCAAAGAAGAATTGAAAAAATGGGTAGGCTATGCCCGCGAAAATAAAAGCATCATACTATATGATGCAGCTTACGAAGCATTTATTACTGAAGATGGCATTCCTCGTTCGATCTACGAAATTGATGGAGCCAAAGAGGTAGCAATTGAGTTCCGTAGTTTTTCGAAAACAGCTGGCTTTACAGGTGTGCGTTGTGCGTATACTGTAATTCCTGAAGAGTTGAAAGCTTTCGACAGCAAAGGCAATGCCCACTCGGTGAAAAAATTGTGGTTGCGTCGTCATTCAACTAAATTCAACGGTGTTTCTTATCCGGTACAAAAGGCAGCTGCAGCTGTGTATACGCCTGAAGGCCAAAAGGAAGTGAACGAAGTGATTGCTTACTACCTGGAAAATGCCCGCATTATGCGCGAAAGCCTTGAAGCGATTGGTTACACCGTTTATGGTGGGGTAAATGCTCCATACGTTTGGGTGAAAACAAAAGGCGGCATGACTTCCTGGGAATTTTTCGACAAAGTGTTGAGCGAAGCAAACGTGGTGGGAACTCCCGGTTCTGGTTTTGGTCCTGCCGGTGAAGGTTACTTCCGCTTTTCAGCCTTTGCTGACCGCGAAAGTACGATTGAGGCGATGACTCGCATCAAGAATTTGAGCTAATCAAATTGTCACAGATATGATTCAAAGGGAGCCAATAGGTTCCCTTTTTTTGTGTTGCTGTATCTGCTGACTTGCTAATTCCCAAAAAAAATAAAGAATGTTAAAAGCTTTTAAGCTTTGTTTAATTAGGTGTTGAATCACTTGTAAAATGCTACTTTTGTTAAATCATGAACAAGCTAATTGCTATACTGATTCTATTGTTTTTCGCAAACGCTATGCAGCTGGCTGCACAGGACTGGGCGGACATCGATCCCATTCTCATTCACTTAAATGGCCAAATTCTGAACAAAGAAGATGGTTTGCCGGTGCCTTATGTTCATGTGGTTAACATGCGAACTCATGGTGGCACAACAACGGATGCACACGGACATTTTTCCATGGAAATGCTGAATGTGGATAGTCTTGGAATTACGGCCATGGGCTTTATGAAAGAATATATACACATTCCGCCGAAACAAACCCCCGACAGTTTGTATACCATTTGGCTTAAGCCAATTCGCTTTGCCATTAGCGAGGTTGAAGTAAAAGGAAAGTCGAACTCCGTGGATTTAGGGGTTTCAACGGGTAAACCGGTTGATATTGATCCTGAATTGCGGGGAGATGCGTTTAATTCAAAACCACCTTGGTATGCCGCTATTTTTTCTCCGGCCTCGTTTATCCAATATCATGTTAGTCGCAGCGAAAAGGAGAAGCGAGAAGTTCGAAAAGCAATTATTACAGAAAAGCGATGGGAGTACTTATCGCAATACTACAATAAAGAGTTAGTTATGAATCTGACGGGTTTGGAGGAAGCGGAAGCAGATTCTTTTATGATTTACTTTAACTCAAAAGGAATGCTCAATCAGGTTGATAATGATTACGAGGTTCGTGAAGCCATTTTGGAGCAGTACGAATTGTATAAGCAGGAAGAGGAATAGCAGGGAAGTTTTAAGTTTCAGGTTTTTGGGTTTTTTGTTCTCACGTGCTCACCAAGTTTGTGCGTTCGCTCCCCTGTAGCCGATATTGTTTCAAATTGGCGATCAGTGCCAAAATGATTTTAAGTTACAGAGCTCCTGCATTTCAACTTCCATCTTCCCTCATGGTTAATGTGCCAATCTGAATTCTTTTTCCGACCTTTGCAGCGATTGAAATTAAGTTATGACAAAAAATTCAAAACCTGAAGGACGGAATTATTCCTGGGGAAACGATTCTGACGATCAGTCATCATCTCCTCAAAATAAAAAAGTGAGTATTGTTAAAAAGTCTGATCGGGAGATTCGGCTCAATAAGTTTATCGCCAATGCCGGTGTTTGCTCGCGTCGCGATGCCGATCAGCTCATCGAAAAAGGTGAGATTACGGTTAATGGCGAAGTCGTGACTAGTCTTGGCCACAAAGTAACAACCAAAGATGAGGTCGTTTATAAAGGGAAGGTACTCAGCGGAGAGAAAAATGTGTATGTGTTATTGAATAAGCCCAAAGGATTCGTAACCACCATGGATGATCCGCATGCCGAGAAAAAAGTGATTTCGTTAGTCAAAAATGCCTGCGAGGAGCGTATTTATCCGGTTGGCCGATTAGACAAGGATACCACCGGACTGTTGCTATTTACGAATGATGGCGAACTGACGACTAAATTGACTCACCCGAGTTACGAAAAGAAAAAAATATACCACGTATTTTTAGATAAAGAATTTACACAAGATCATCTGGAGCAGATAAAAAAAGGCATTGAGCTGGAAGATGGTTTTATTGCTGCCGATGCGATTAGTTTTGTAGAAGATGGCGATAAACAAGAAGTAGGCATCGAAATCCATTCGGGGAAAAACCGAATTGTACGCCGCATATTTGCTCACTTGGGATATCGGGTCGTTAAACTCGACCGGGTTGTTTTTGCCGGGCTAACCAAGAAAAACTTACCCCGGGGAACATGGCGCTTTCTTTCTGATAAAGAAGTTGGATTTTTAAAAATGAGCTAGTGTAATTTATCCGATAATTCCAGACTAATAACTTCGCTTTGGAAAAGGAATTTGTTCAGATTATATCGCAGAATCAGGGAATTATACACAAGGTATGTTCCATTTATTGTGATTCGGAAGAAGATCGCCGCGATCTGTTTCAGGAGATACTGGCGCAGTTGTGGAAATCATTTCCATCATTTCGGAGCGAAGCCAAGTTTACGACCTGGATGTACCGTGTTGCATTAAATACAGCGATTACCAGTTTCAAAAAGAACAAACGTCAACCTGATAAAACAGGCATTGAGGTGGCGAACTTTCAATTGGCTGTTGAGGAATATGACCACGAAACCGAAGAACAGATCAAGCTACTACATCAAGCAATCACCAATTTAAGTGGGATTGAAAAGTCTATCGTCTTGTTATATCTCGAAAACAAGAAATATGAAGAAATTGCTGAGATTACGGGGATTACTCAAAATTATGTGCGTGTGAAGATGAACCGGATCAAGAAGAAACTGAAAAAGTACATGAATCATTGAAGCTAGAGGAATGGAACTGAAAGATTTAAAATCGGCCTGGGATAAGTTTTCGTCCAATGATGCAAGTAAGCATCAGTTGGGAGAAGAAGCCATTTACGAAATGCTTAAAAAACGCACGCGAAACTTCATAGAGCGAATTGACCGGAACATTCGTATTGGAGTCGTCTTCTTGATTTTGTTGGCCTTGTTTTTTGCTTTCGATGATGTTTTGCTCTCGTCTGATATGAGCTACCAAGCCACTCCGATCTGGATTCAGCTAATGGAAGGCGCAGGTATTTTATTTATCGTGGGGTCTTTCGTTTATTTTTTGATCAGCTACCGATTGGCTACCAAAGATTATTCGCATAGCAACGACCTTTCCAGGGTTTTGACATCAATCATCCGCATTCTTAACGTATATCGCAAGCTGTTTTATATGGCACTTGGTATTTTATTGTTGATTCTCAGTATCAGTTTTATCTCGGGAATGTTTATGGGTGTTGAACTGAAAGCTATCGAGTTGGGCGCCAATGTGGATGCGTTGAGTACTGCGCCACCCATGATTAGAATGATTGTCATTGGTATAGTCGTTTTGTTGCTTGTCATTAGTGGTTTGTTTTTCTTATTTCGATGGGGTTTTCGAAAACTCTATGGAAATTATATCTTTAAGCTGAAAGCAACTCTGATGGAATTGGATGAAATTGAATAAGACGATCTCTTTCAACATACTATTTTTCCTTATCGGATGTGCAGCTCCTTTTCAATTAGCTGCGCAGCCCCGAACCGTGCGGGTTGTCGATGCCAACACCTCGCAGCCATTGCCTTTTGTGAAAGCCTTAAGTGATTCGGTTCGGGTTGAGACAACAAGTAATATTGATGGTTACTTAAACCTGTATGGCATGACCAACGACACAATCTTGTTGTATCATGCCGGCTACCGGATGCAACAGCAGGTTCTGGCCGAGCTAAAGGATGGTGAACTAGTTCGCTTGCAGAAGGGTTTTTCCGGCTTTAACGATCTCCGCAATACGACTAAGCAAGAAGGTGCAAAAAGGGTCATTGAAAAAGCGCTGGACAATCGTGGCGTTCATCAACTTAAGAACATCAATTCCTATAAATATCAACGATACAACAAACTTACCGTTCGGTTAACTGACGATAGCCGAGCTAAACTCTACGATTCTGCAGATCATCAAGTCGGGGCACTTCATGCGAAGTTGAAAAAATTGGCAGATCGGCAAGATTTGTATTTGCAGGAAGGAGTGCGGACAAAGATTTATCAGAAACCTGATCAATCCAAAGAGATCGTGATCGCTGATCGCACTTCCGGGCTGAAAGATTCTGCCTTGATCAGGTTGACGAAACAGCTCGAATCATTTTCATTTTATCAGGATACAATTCCTTTTTTAAACGAAAAATACAGGAGTCCCATCTCGGATTCGGGTATTCAGAATTATTTGTTTTCGACCGATAAAAAGTTGTTAAATGCTCGCGGAGATAGTCTCTTTGTTATTTCATTCAAACCATCGGAGGATAATTTTACCAGTGCTTTTGAAGGTGTTTTAACCATCAATTCGGATGGATATGCCATTGAGTCGTTGCAAATAAATGCAGCTCATTCAACTCAAGACAAACTTGATTTTTCACTCCATCAACTTTATAATCAGTTACCGTCTGGGCAATGGTTTCCAAAATCGATGAGTTCCAAAATCGGAATTGAAAGATTAAAGCTTCAGGAATTTCCAACAGAATCTCTTGATGTTCAGATTTCAGGGAAAAGTTTTATAACCGGCAGTCAACTAAATATTCCGTTTGGTGATTCTTTTTTTGAACGACAGGATTCCAAGGCTTCGGTGGGAAATGAGGAGCAGCCGCAGACTAGCCCTGGGCCGGTATCTGTTGGCGAGCCAATCGATACTTCTGCGGTGCGATCTGTTGATATCTTGGGACTACAGATAGATAAAAGTGATCAGTTAAAACTGGTGCAGTCATTTTCAAGCTGGCGATATCCGGTTGGTAAAATCGATGTTTTGCTTGATCGCCTCGTCAACTACAACCGCTTCGAAGGTTTTCAGTTGGGATTAGGTTTGCAAACGAATCAGGATTTCAGCAGGTTCTTGTCACTGAAAGGCTATTATCGTTATGGGTTTCTCGATGATGAAAGTAAGTTTGGTGGAGATCTGTTTTTCCGGTTCGACTCGGCGAGTGACAGTCGCTTTTTCGTGCATTACGAAAATGATATTAAAGAAGATGGAAGCATTGATTTTTTAGACCAGCCAAAACCTTTCATCTCTCATCAATTAGATGTTTGGTATCGGACTCATTTTACTTATCACGAAATTTATCAGGCCGGCTTTGTTGGTCGTATTCTACCTTCCTTTATTACCAAGATTTATTGGAAGAACTACCAGCTCAATAATCCGACATTTTTGGATGAATCCATAACCGATCCGTTGGTTAACTATCATCTGGTAGGCGTTCAATTTCGTTTAACATTTAAAGAAAAACTGTTTCGGCAGCTAGGTGAGATATTTTCCAGGGGAGGACGGTTTCCGGTAATTCACTTCAATTTCGAACGAGCATTGGATCAACATTCAGACAGACCCTATCAAGCTGTTGAATTTAAACTGAGCGATTCTTATATGGTTGGTAAACTGGGTGAGAGTGAATTTACTTTGCTCGGTTCGCTGCGGGAGTCGGGTGGTGTGCTGAATTTACTGGCGAGTCCGCCTTTTTCTCGCTCACAACTATTTTCAAATTACAACGAGAACTCATTTGCGACTATGCGGGTGAATGAGTTTGTTACCGATCAGTTGGTGGCACTTTTCTGGAGGCATAATTTTGGACCTGCATTATTTCGCGATAAACAAAACCATCCTGATATTTTCATGGTTTTCAATGCAGGAGTCGGCCAATCGGAATACGATGATCAAGTGAACTTTTCTTCGCGCTATTCATCAATTCCAAAAGGGTATTATGAAGTGGGCTTGCTGGGCACGAAATTGGTTCGGGTGGGGTTGCTAAAGTTGGGCGCCGGAGCTTTTTACCGACTCGGTCCTTACCAGCTAGATTCTTTCAAGGATAACTTGTCGTTAAAGTTCAAAATTAATTTAGCAATCTAGTCGACTTTTTTTCTCGTCGTAAAGAAACGATGTCCTTAAATTTCATCCGTTTGCAAATTATACTTTTCAATTGCGGCGTATGTAGCTTGCTTATAATACCCATTTGTGTACGAGCTTTTACATGCTCGTTTCTCTTGACAATTTTTCCAGATGAGTTCTTTGGCTGCACATCTGGCAGTCATATTTGCGTTGGAGTGCTTTTTGATGGTACTGGTTTTTCGTATCTTTTAAAAAAATGATAACAGCAATGACAAATAAAGAATTACATAAACGATATATAGAAATATGCCACAACCTGACAGAGCGTAAGTTGAAGCCTGCATTCGATTTATTAAAGGAGCTTATCAGCGAAAATGGCTTGGGGGTTTTTTACGATGAATGGCGCGAATTGGATCAAACCTATCATTATATGCTTCAGTATACGGTTGAAGGTATTCAGGATCCGGAGCGACAAAAGGTGTATCGCAAACTAATTGAGTCTGCTTTTGAGCTGGCTGATCAGGTAAATGAAGCCATTCGGTTGAAATACGCGTCGTCCGTTGAATATGAAAAGCGAAGATCTTTCAAGGATCAGTTTATTACCGATTTTGATTCATTTTTCATGAAGTTCGAGGCGCATTATTTAGGTGATGAACTGCAAGCAATGACCGCAGGAAAGGCAACAACCGACCGGGATAAACAAGCTGAAACAGAGAAGCATCATCAGCAAATGTTGCGTTTGTTTTATCATTTTTGGTTTCGCGATCAACTGAGTGTTGATGAAGTTCAGTTTTTCAAACGGGTTTTAACCAGCCCATCGATTGAAATCTCTTACAAATCGCTTTTAGTGACCGCTTTAACCTTGAGTTTGCAGCGTTATTTTGATTCAGAGAAATTCCTTTTATTATTTGATGCTTATGAGGCAAAAGACATCGTTGTGAGTCAGCGTGCGGTGGTCGGTTTACTGATAGCTCTTTATCAATACGACGCACGAATGCGATTCTACTCTGAACTGACAGGACGATTGAAAATTCTGAATGAAGACGCTGAGTTCAAGCGAAACCTTGAGCGGGTTATTGTGCAGTTAATTCGTAGCAAGGAAACCGAGAAGCTACAGCAACGAATTCAGAATGAGTTACTTCCTGAGATGATTAAGATTAGTCCGAACCTGAAAGACAAAATCAATCTGGACAGCCTGATGGAAGAAGGACTTTCGGATGATAAAAATCCGGAGTGGCAGGATATTTTCAAAGATTCACCCGGGCTGATGGATAAAATGGAAGAGTTTTCGGAATTACAAATGGAGGGAGCCGATGTTTTTATGGGATCGTTTTCGATGCTGAAATCGTTTCCGTTTTTTAATGAAATAGCCAACTGGTTCATCCCGTTTTTTGCTGATAATCCTAGCCTGAATGAGAAGTTGGATCTTTCGGATGAAATAACCCGAGGCTTTGTTGAAACGATAAGCAGCGCGCCTATCCTCTGTAATTCTGACAAATATTCGTTTTGCCTGAGCATGCAAAATATCCCGAAGGAAAGTCGGGAATTTATGTTGCAGGGGATTCAAGCGGAGATGAACCAATCTCAGGAGATTGAACAAGATGAAGCACTCACCGATCCGGGCAAAAAAGCCGGGTTTATCTCCAATCAATATATTCAGGATTTGTATCGGTTTTATAAGCTGCATCCCCGAAAAAAGGACTTTGATGATGTGTTTAGTTGGCGGTTTGATTTTCATAACAAAACGGCATTGGGAGATATTCTGAAAGAAGATAAAACGATACTCCGAAATATTGGGGAATACTATTTTTCGAAGAATCATTTTGAGGAGGTGATCGATATTTTTGAATACTTACTGGATGAAGGGAAAGATGCTGAATTGTATCAAAAAATTGCCTTTAGCTATCAAAAACTGGGCGATTATAATAAAGCACTGGATGCATACCAAAAGGCAGAGCTGTTTGATTTAAACCGTTTGTGGAACCTAAAAAAAATCGCACTGTGTTTCCGAAATCTTAAGCAGCCTATAAAAGCCCTGGAGTATTATCATGAGGTTGAAAAGATGAACCCTGACGATTTGAATAACCACCTCAATATTGGTCATTGTTTACTTGAGTTGGATCGGTTTGATGAAGCGCTAAAGTATTATTTCAAGGTAGAATATTTAAAACCGGGCAATAAAAAAGTGTGGCGTCCCATTGCATGGTGTTCATTCCTGACCGGCAAAAAGGAACAATCAGAAAAATATTTTCAGAAGTTGATGGATGATGAGCCTAACAAGCACGATCTGATGAACATGGGACATGTGCAATGGAGCTTGGGAAACCGGAAATCAGCATTGGAATATTACAAACAGTCGATCTCCAATGCAGGGTTCTCCGAAAGTGAATTTATGGAGGTTTTTTACGAAGATTTGCCGCAGTTGATCAAGCAGGGAATTGATCAGGATGATGTTCCAATCATGCTCGATCAATTACGGTACTTTATGGAAAAATAGGAAACGTGTGTATCGGGAAGTGAAATATGACGAGTGCCTTACTTTGCAGGATAAAGAAATTCGCGGGGTGTCGGCCATTTCAAATACCACTGTGGCCATTAAAGCTCATATCATGCCATACAAGGTGTAAGTTTTGAGTGGATTGATTTTGATTTGTCCTTTGCGTATTTAGTTTTAGATTTGATCAATGAAATTTAGGCTGACCAATATTTCGTCTTTGCAGATTTTCCACCTGTTGCGGTTTGGTACTTTTATTTTGATTGGTGTTGTCTTTACCAAAACCAGTTTGACCACGGAGTCGATTGGAGAATACGAGCAATTTTTGTTTCTGGCAGGAGCGGTTAGTTTCTTTTGGCTGAATGGTCTGATTCGTGGTTTACTACCTATTTCAAAGGATGAAAGAGCTGGATCACAATCTCCGGTTTTCAATGCGTTCTTGCTGATCAGCTTTTTTACAGTTTTAGTTATAGGAGCTTTGCTTGCAGTTAGTCAGCCTGTTGTCGGCAAAAGTATTGGTATTGACTCATTCCCTTATCTCTACCTGTTGTTGGCTTATCTTTTTTTTAGTGTCCCTGCCAATTTGGTTGAGTACTTTTTCTTGCTGCGAAATCAAACCCGTGCTATCGTATTCTATGGCGGTATCAGTTTTTCGGTGTTGCTGCTTTTAGTCAGCCTGCCAACTGTTCTCGGAATGCCCATTCAATTCTCATTGTATGGATTAGTGTTGGCGGCTTTTATGCGCTATGCTTATTTGCTGCTTCTGATTGTGCGTGCTCAGGAGAATCATTTCTCATGGACATTTATGAAGGAGCATCTGACGCTTTCGTCACCTCTTATTTTTTCTGCTTTGTTGGGAGGCTCAGCTCAATATGTCGACGGATTTATCATTACCTCAAAGTTTGATGAGGCGGCTTTTGCGGTGTTCCGATATGGTGCGCGCGAGTTACCTTTCGTGCTGTTATTGGCCAACGCGTTTAGTAATGCTTTGTTGCCGGAATTGTCGAATAAGGATTTGCTGATCGAAACGCTTACAAAAATTAAAAGAGAGTCTACTCGCCTGGCGAATTACCTTTTTCCACTTTCTGCGGCCTTATTGGTGGCGAGTCACGAGCTGTTCCCCATTGTTTTTAATTCCCATTTTGCTGAGAGTGCTACGGTGTTTAATATTTACTTGCTGCTAATTGTTAGTCGGTTGGTTTTTCCTCAAACACTTCTGATTGGTCTAAAGCAAACAAAATCGATCGCCTGGGCATCGTTTTGGGAGTTCTTGCTTAATGTCTCGCTTAGCCTTTGGTTTGTTCAGTTCTGGGGAATTGCCGGAGTTGCCTATGCAACAGTGGTCGCTTACTTGTTCGAAAAGCTGTATTTGATTGTTATCGTTCAAAATAAATTAAATATTTCAATTACAAAATACCAGAATATTTCCAGGCACCTTATCTATTCCTTACTTTTGCTAATTCTATTTTACGTGGTTGAATTTGTAATTTATTGATATGGATATATTAATTGATGATCCGTCGGTTGATAAACAGTTTCGAGAGATTCTTGCTAAAATACGGCGGTTGAAAAATGGAGAAACGGTTGCTCAAATGAAAGCCATGGGCTTGGTTTACAAAATCAATTGGGGGGCTTCCATTATTTCGTTGCGTGAGTTGGCTAAGCAGTACGAAAAAAATCATTTGCTGGCTCTGAAACTTTGGAATAAGCAATGGCGCGAGAGTATGATTATAGCTACTTTGTTGGATGAGCCTGAAAAAATGACAGAAGAGCAACTGGATTTTTGGACGAAAAGCTTTGCTACTTCGGAGATCGCAGAGCAGGCTGTTTCCAACTCGTTTGTGCAGTCGAAATTTGCGTATGTGAAAGCATTGGAATGGTGCCGGGGAAAAAAGCATTTGGTGCGATTTACAGGCCTCCACCTGATGGGACGACTTGCGATGGTTGATAAAAAGGCCATTGATGAAATGTTTGAGCCATTCTTTGACGTTCTTGTTCCCCTGATTAAGGATCCGGAACTGGGGCAGATTATTTACCGCAGTTTGTTGATTGTGGGTAACCGGAGTGATTTTTTGAAAGAACGGTGTGTCGAATTTCTGAACTTAGCAAAAGAAATGGAAGAGAAGCAGGCACAGAAAATGGCCAATTTGCTACTCGGAGATTTCGTCGAACTTTAACAGTTTTTCTTGGTTGTATCATTTGAGTACAAAATGTCAGTATGAAAATCATGGTATGGTTTTTATAGTTATTGACGCGAACAATTTAAATATTCGAATTATGAATTTGACAAAATCATCAAATCCGGTTTTTGGGAATTCAGTTTTTAGCAAGGTGCAAACGGGTGCTCAAACTGATGTTATGACCGTTAATGGTGCGATAAATAAAACCGGTCTGATGTTTCTGATATTGGCTTTTGCCGCTGCGTTTACCTGGCGTAAGTTTTTCGGCGTTTATGATTATGGGTCACCTGAAGGCGCATTTTCGGTCGTTGCGCCGTGGTTAATCGGCGGCGGAATCGGTGGTTTTATTGTTGCTATTATTACGGTTTTTGCTCCACGCTATTCTAATATTACAGCGCCAATTTATGCCGTTTTCGAAGGTCTTTTTCTGGGAGGTATCTCTGCTTTCTTCGAAGTCCAATACCCGGGATTAGTTATGCGTGCTGTGGCTTTAACTTTTGGTGTATTTTTTATTATGCTGTTTCTGTTTCGCTCAGGAAAAATTCGGGCAACCGGAAAGTTTCGAATGGCTATAATGGCTGCTACCGGAGGAATTGCACTGATTTATTTCATCAGTTTTATTGCGGGTATGTTTGGAGCCAGCTTCGGTTTTTTGCATGGCAATAGTCTGTTCAGCATTGGGTTTAGTTTAGTCGTTGTCGCTGTTGCTGCTTTAAATTTGATTTTAGATTTCGACTTTATCCAAAGGGGAGCCGCAGCCCGAGCACCAAAAATAATGGAATGGTATGGAGCTTTCGGATTAATGGTTACTTTGGTGTGGCTGTACCTCGAAATATTGAGGTTGCTATCGAAACTGGCCAGCCGTGACTAGTTTAAGCTGAAACTAGTTTGTAAAGATTATAAAAATAGCAGTGCTGATTGGATCAAATTCATTTAGATAAGTATTAAAAATATAACAGGAGCTTCGGTTCCTGTTTTTGTTTTCTGGCGATAAGTATTAATTTCGGTGCTTTCAAACCAAGATAAAGTAAATGCAGCTAATAGAGGTGACGAACAAAAAGCTGATTAATGCATTTCATCAGCTTCCTTATTCAATATATAAACACGATAAAAACTGGGTTGCTCCTCTTCGAATGATGATTGAGGATATTTTCAATCCTGAAAAAAATAATACCTTAAAAAAAGGGAAGGCTTGTCGTTGGGTTGCCTATAAAGAAGGCAAGCTGGTCGGCAGAATTGCTGCATTTTATTCGTCCAGTTATGCCAGTCAGTTTGATCAACCAACCGGAGGAGTTGGTTTTTTTGAGTGTGTTGAGGAACAGGAAGTGGCTGATGCTTTGTTTAATGTCTCAAAAGATTGGTTGACTGCTGAAGGAATGGAAGCCATGGATGGGCCAATTAATATTGGGGAAAACTTTTTTCATTGGGGGTTGCTTGTCGATGGATTTATTCCACAGACATTTGGGATGAATTATAATCCGGACTATTACCAGAAGCTATGGAATAATTATGGATTTAAAACCTACTACCAGCAATTCAGTTATCACTTAAATATTACAAGCCCTGATTTGCCTGAACGCTTTTGGAAAATTGCGGCATGGACGGCTAAAAAGCCAGGCTATACTTTTGAAAATTTCACATTTAAAAACCAAGAAACATACATTCGCGATTTTATTAATATTTATGACCAGGCCTGGAGTAAGCATGATAATTATAAGCCAGTTGATCCGCAGGATTTACGTGACATGATTAACCAGTCGAAGTTAATACTGGAGGAAGAATTCATTTGGTTTGTTTACAAAGAAGGTGTGCCAATCGGATTTTTCATGATGATTCCTGATGCGAACCAATTGATAAAATACTTCCCAAGTGGAAAAATGAACTTAGTTAAGTTGCTCCGATTGTATTATTTGAAAAGGAAAAAGGTAATTAACCGTTGTCGGGTAATTGTAATGGGAGTTATTCCGAAGTTTCAAAAATCGGGCATCGAGTCGGCTATTTTTTACCAGTTAAGGCAAGTGCTTCTCAGAAAAGATTGGTACAATGAAATGGAGCTCAGTTGGGTGGGCGATTTCAATCCGAAAATGATCTCAATTTTTGAAGCGGTAGGTGGGAAAAAGGCCATAACACATTTGACCCTGCGTTATTTATTTGACCGGGAAAAAGAATTCAAGCGCTCGGCAATCATTGAGGACTAATCAAAAATCATCTTTTACAAATATAAATAATTGTATCTTGTCAACTAAAACAATTAACCAAGCACATGCAGTTACAAAAAGTCAATAACTCAGAAACTATAAAGCTCTTTCACAAATTACCACACCTGATTTATAAGGGTGATAAAAACTGGGCAGCACCAATCCAGGGAATGGTTGAAAATACCTTTGATCCTGCTAAAAATCCGTCATTTAAACATGGAGAAGCTGAACGGTGGGTGATTGTCGATCAATCGGGTAATCCTGTTGGACGTATCGCTGCGTTTATCAATTACGATAAGGCAAAAACGTTTGAGCAACCCACCGGAAGTTGTGGTTTTTTTGAATGTATTGATGATCAGGAAGTGGCTAATTTGTTATTCGACACGGCTCGCGATTGGTTGAAAGAGCGCGGAATGGAGGCCATGGATGGACCGGTAAACTTTGGCGAAAACTACATGAACTGGGGCTTGTTAGTAGATGGTTTTATGCCACAAGGTTATGGCATGCCTTACAATCCGAAGTACTACCAAAAGCGATTTGATAACTATGGTTTCAAAGTTTATTTTGAGCAATTTAGCTATCACCTGGATTACTCGGTGCCGTTTCCGGAACGTTTCTGGAAAATCGCGGGTTGGGTAGCACAAAAGCCGGGATATAGTTTTAAGCATTTCGATTATAGCGATACGGAGAAGTTTATCAAAGATTTCAGCTATATTTATGATGAAGCCTGGCGGTTTCACGAGCATTTCAATCCTCTGGATCCGCAGGACCTGCGGGACTTTATTAAGGACTCAAAAGCCGTGTTGGATCCGGAAATGATTTGGTTTGCCTATCATGAAGGAGAACCCATCGCATTATTTGTAATGGTGCCTGATATCAACCAGATATTGCAAAAGCTGAACGGAAAGCTGAATTTCATCAACATGCTGAAATTTCTTTATTACAAAAAGAAAAAGACAATTACACGTACGCGTATCTTAATTATGGGTGTCGTTCCAAAGTTTCAAAAGTCCGGTATTGAGTCTGCTATTTTCTGGCATCAGGATAAGTTGATGAAGAAAAAGCCACAGTATACTGAAGTTGAGCTTTCCTGGGCCGGCGATTTTAACCCCAAGATCATTTCGTTGTACGAATCAGTAGGCGGGAAACATGTAAAAACGCATCATACCATGCGCTATCTGTTTGATCGGAATAAGCCGTTTGAGCGGGCTCCAATAATTGGAACTGAAAAAGATGAATAAAAGAAGAAAAACTTTTTGGAAATTTAAAATAGGTAAGTATCTTTGCACACCGATTGAAATAAAGTTGAAAAAGAATCAGCAATGAAAAAAGAAATACATCCGGAAAATTATCGCGTAGTAGCGTTTAAAGATATGTCAAATGGCCAGGTTTATTTGACGAAATCAACCGTTAACACAAAAGAAACTGAAGTGGTTGACGGAGTTGAGTATCCATTGATGAAAGTGGAGATCTCAAGTAGTTCGCATCCATTCTATACCGGTAAAATGAAATTGGTTGATACTGCTGGACGTGTTGACAAATTCATGAACCGTTATAAGAAACACATGGATAGCAAGAAAAAGTAATCTACGTTTAAATACGATATATGAGCTCCGCTTTTGCGGAGCTTTTTTTTTGTCTACTTTTGAAAAAAAATCGTCATGAATGCAATTTTGTTGGATTCTCCGGAGCGGGAAAACCTGTTGCCACTTTGCTTTACTCGTCCTGTCTCTGAGCTGCGAACCGGAATTTTAACGATAACGGAAAAGTGGGGAAAGCGTCTGAAAGGAGATTTTTCATGGCAAACAGAGAGCTATTTACAAGCTAAATATCCCAAAGTAATCGCATCTGAAAATTTATTGATCAATGCTCATGTTTGTCCAACAGACGAGTTGACTGCTCAGGTGGAAAAGCTTCAGTTGGGGCAAGGAATTGTGTGGAATGGCCAGCCAATTGTTGCTCTTGTTGATGAAGCCGCATCCGATTCTTTTTATGAAAATACTGCTGAAATTCACTGGAAGGATTTTGCAGGAGAGTTGGATCTGGTTCAATATCCTTGGGATTTGACCGAATTTAACTCCCGCCAAATTCAGTTGGATTTTGACTTGTTGACAGCCGATCGTGAATCAGAGCCAATTAGTCATACAAATCAGTTAATTCATCCGGAGAATATCTTTGTGGAGCAGGGCGCGAAACTCGAGTTTGCTACGATTAATGCGACAGCCGGGCCCGTTTACATTGGGAGAGATGCTGAAATAATGGAAGGATCGTTTATTCGCGGACCTTTTGTGTTGGGCGATCATGCGGTGGTGAACATGGGAAGTAAAATATACGGAGCAACAACCGTTGGACCATTTTCAAAAGTTGGTGGCGAAATCAGTCAATCAATTCTGATTGGATATTCCAATAAAGGACATGATGGTTTTTTAGGTAACTCGGTTTTGGGCGAGTGGTGTAACTTAGGTGCCGGAACCAATGTTTCGAACCTGAAAAATAACTACGAGCCGGTTAAAATGTGGAATTATACCACCGGCCGTTTTTATAAAACCGGATTGCAGTTTGGCGGACTGATCATGGGAGATCATTCCAAAGCAGGCATTAGTTCCATGTTCAATACCGGAACGGTTGTTGGTGTGGGCTGCAATATTCATGGAACCGGGTTTCCACGACAGTTTGTACCTTCGTTTGCCGATGGAGGCCCGGGAGGTTTTAAACTTCATCAACTGAAAAGTGTTTTTAGTGTCGCAGAAAAAGTGATGACACGTCGCAATCGGGAGTTGACCGAAATTGACAAACAAATACTAACTACCGTTTTTGATTGGACTTCGGTTTTTCGCAGTTTTTAAACTTGCATCAAATTCTTTTGGCATGGCTATTGACTAATAATAGCCCTGAATTAATATGGCTAATTTTACGCCAGATTGTCACACTGATAGAGAAAGAGAAAATATAATGGGAGAAAATAGAGGTCATTCATTAAAAAATATGATATTCACAGGTATGGGAGACGATGATTCTGAAATTATTCCAATCATTGCCGATGGAAATGAAGAAGAACTGAAAAATTTTCAGGCGCCAGAAGTACTGCCAATTTTGCCACTTCGAAATACAGTATTATTCCCGGGTGTTGTGATTCCGATTACAGTTGGAAGACAAAAATCACTGAAACTCATTCAAGATGTTTTTCGTGGGGATAAACTACTGGGAACGGTGACTCAACAGGATGGCAGCATTGATGATCCGGAGCAAAAAGATTTGTACCAGGTCGGCACAGTCGCTCAAATCCTGAAAGTTCTTGAGATGCCCGACGGGTCAACTTCTGTGATTATTCAAGGGAAACGGAGGTTCGAAGTGACCAATTATCTGGAAGAGTTCCCTTATTTTAGAGCCCAGGTTACTTTGCTCGACGAAATCTTACCAGCGGAGAATAATACTGAATTCAGTGCTGTTGTTGGATCTCTTAAAGATTTGTCAATTAAAGTCGCTCAATATTCGAGCAATGTACCTCCCGAAGCAACTTTCGCGGTTAAGAATATCGAAAACTCAACCTTCCTGATCAACTTTATTTGTTCCAACACTGACCTTGAGGTTGAGGAAAAACAGAAATTGCTCGAAATTGCTGATGTTCGTGAGCGTGGAATACAAGCCATTTCATACTTGGTGAAAGAGGTTCAAATGTTGGAGTTGAAGCGTGATATTCAAACCAAAGTAAAAACGGACTTAGATCAGCAGCAACGTGAATATTTGCTTAACCAGCAAATGAAAACCATTCAGGATGAGCTGGGAGGCAATCCGATAGAGCAGGAAATTGCTGACATGAAAGAAGCTGCCAAGGATAAGAAGTGGAGTGAAGAAGTTGCTGCTTTTTTCGATAAAGAAGTAACCAAGCTACACCGATTAAACCCAGCAGCTGGTGAGTATTCAGTTCAATTCTCATATTGTCAGACATTGCTTGAGCTTCCTTGGAATGAGTATACTGAAGATAATTTCGACCTGAAGCATGCACAAAAGGTGTTGGATGAAGATCACTACGGATTGGAGAAAGTGAAGGAACGCATTTTGGAGCACCTGGCTGTATTGAAGTTGAAAAAGGATATGAAGGCCCCAATTTTGTGTTTATATGGTCCTCCGGGAGTTGGTAAAACTTCGCTTGGAAAGTCAATCGGAAGAGCTCTTAATCGAAAGTATATTCGCATGAGCCTTGGTGGAATGCGTGATGAAGCTGAAATTCGTGGTCATCGGAAAACCTACATTGGAGCAATGCCGGGACGTATTTTGCAAAATATTAAGAAAGCAAAAACCTCAAATCCCGTTTTTATTCTTGATGAGATTGACAAGGTGTCGCAGGATTTTCATGGCGATCCGGCCTCGGCGTTGCTTGAGGTGCTGGACCCTGAGCAAAATTCAGAGTTTCATGATAATTATGTGGAAGTCGATTATGACTTGTCTAATGTGATGTTTGTGGCGACAGCCAATACGCTGAGCACCATTGCAGCGCCCTTGCGTGACCGCCTGGAGTTGATCGATGTAAACGGATATATTGTTGAGGAGAAGATTGAAATCGCCAAGCGCCATTTGCTTCCTAAGCAATTGAAGGATCATGGGGTGAAGAAAAATCAGGTTTCGTTTACAAAGGACATTCTTGAACACGTTGTTGAAAATTATACGCGCGAATCTGGTGTACGTGAATTGAATAAAAAGCTTGCCAAGATTATCCGTCGAATAGCTAAAAAAATTGCTTTCGAAGAACCTTATAATAAGAAATTAACCAAAGAAGATATTCGGGAATATCTCGGTGTGGTTCAATATACGCGCGAAAGCTACCAGGGTAATGAGATACCCGGCGTTGTTACTGGTTTGGCCTGGACTGCCCATGGTGGCGAAATTCTATTTGTAGAGTCTAGTTTAAGTACCGGAAAAGGTGGTTTGACATTGACTGGTAACCTGGGAGAAGTGATGAAAGAATCTGCCATGCTGGCAATGGAATATTTAAAATCGCACCGCGAGGAGCTGGGGCTGGAACAGGAAATGTTTGACAAGAATAATTTCCATGTGCATGTTCCGGAGGGAGCGATTCCCAAAGATGGCCCTTCGGCAGGTGTTACGATGGTAACTTCATTGGCCTCGGCTTTAACGAAAAGAAAAGTACGGAAGAATATTGCGATGACTGGCGAGATTACGTTACGCGGCAAAGTGCTGCCGGTTGGGGGAATCAAAGAAAAAATTCTGGCAGCAAAGCGCGCTGGTATTAAAGAGGTTCTTTTATCCGCTGATAATGAGAAAGATTTGGAGGAAATTAAAGACGTTTATTTGAAGGGGCTGAAGTTTCATTTTGTAAAGAACATCAGTGATGTACTTGATTTTGCCTTGCTGAAGAGCTAGGTTAACTCGATCAGGTGATGGGGAAGCAATTCAACTTTTCGAAGAAAGAAATACTTGAACGGTTGATTGGTTCCTCAATAACAATGTCTTTGTGAGTTAACATGCATATTTTATTTCGGCGGTCAACTTTGCGCAAATATTGAATATTGATATAAGATGAGCGGTTTGCTTTTACCAGGTTGGAAAAATCCATTAAGTCGATGATCTTTTGCATCGGTTGAGTAATTAGTTCAATACTTCCGTTGGACAAATGGGCAATGCTGTAATTTATTTTTGCCTGAAGCAGCATAACCTCTTGTGGATTAATAAATACAACCCCGGAATTTGTCGTGAGTTTCACCTTTTTTACTGGACGGTTATTTTGGATGAAGATGTCCATGCTGCGCTCTAATTCTTTCCGTTTTATCCTTGTTTTGTAACGGTTAACGACAGAAATTAATTCTTCGGGACCAAAAGGCTTTACAAGGTAGTCCAGTGGTTCTAAGTTTAACGATTTAAAGGCATATTTGCTGTGCGCTGTTGTAAATACAATTTCGGTGCTCAACTGATTGTCTTTGATAACCTCTGCAACTTCCAATCCGTTAATGTCCGGCATGTCAATATCTAAAAAGACCATGTCCGGCATCTTTCTGATTAGCTGTTTAATCCCTTGCTTGGGGTTCGTGGTTTTGTCAACGATTTCAATCTCCTGAAAGGCTTTCAGGTAAATTTCGAGAAGAGCGATTGCTTCTTCATCGTCGTCAATAATCATCGCGGTTATCGTCTTGTTTTCAACCATTATTTAGGATTATCGATTTTACAAAGTTCTCGAATCTGTTTTTTCGAGCCGTACAATTTTAATTCCTCATTATTGGCGATTAAAATGCAGGAATTGTCAGCCTTGTTTGCTCGCCATAGTTTATCAAGATTTATCAGGTGGCGTCTACTAATTCTGAAAAAATTATTGTTTTTAATTAGAAAATCTTCAATCTTACCAAGATATGTGTTTGCCAGTTCAATGTTCCCGTTTTCCAAGTGAATATGTGTGTAGGTCCCTTCAGCTTCGCAGTATAAAATATCATTTGGATCGACCAATATATGACTGTTGGTTGAAGAAAGCCTAAGTTTAGTTTCTTGCTTGAAACTGCCAAGCAAGTTGTTTAAATGTATGTTATCTACCTTGCTTCTTCTTCTTTCAATATTCGCAATTACCCTATGTAGTTTTCGCGGTCCAATCGGTTTAAGCAGGAAGTCATAAACTTCATTTTTAATTGCTTCTATAGCCATATCACGGTAGGCACTAACAATTACAATGTTTGTCTCTAGTTTTTGTTTCTTCAAAAGAGAAATAAGCTCCATGCCGTTTTTTCCGGGCATTACTAAATCGAGAAAAACAATGTCGGGTTTGAGTTCTAAGAATTTGAAAAGTGCCGACTCCGTACTTTCGGCCTGATCGATAATCGTAATTTCTTTGTGCTCTTTAAGCATGTATGTTAGTATATCCCGATCTTCTTTTTCGTCATCAACAATTAGGGCAGTAAGCTTTTTGTCTCTCATATTGGTTATTTGCGTAAAACAAATTTATCAAAAAAATATGAATAATCTTGTTATTGTTTGATATCACTAGCCATGAGAAACACCAAACTGATCGTTGGGCATTTAGATTTACAACGCTTGTGTTGTGTTTGATGTTTAAACTTTCTAACTTGAATTATTCCGGTATATTTGTATAAAAAGTTATTATATGATTAAGGTGCAAGGGTGGACAAAGAATTTATTAATAGCTGTTGGTGTTCTTGTCTTTCTGTTTTTGGTTTGGTACTTCAGCGATATTGTCACTTATATATTAATATCAGCTGTTTTGTCGCTGATTGGACGTCCTGTAGTTCGCTTTTTGCATGGAATTCATATTGGTCGTTTTTCGGTTCCATATACCCTTGCGGCTTTTTTTACCATATTACTTCTTTGGATCTTTTTTATCGGATCAGTTCGCTTTTTGATTCCACTGCTGGTGGCGGAGTTCGAGCAACTTTCCACTATCGATTTTAATGCTGTTCTGCAAATTGTTGAAAAACCGATCAGACAGTGGATGGATTTTGTCGGAGAGGAAGGCAATGTTGATGCTAGTGCTAACTTGGTTGAACTATTGCGAGGGCAGATTGGAGATAGAATGCAGTTTTCGCAGTTGACCGGAATTTTTGGATTTGTCGCCGGCACCTTGGGGGAATTACTCGTTGCTTTTTTCTCGGTTTCATTTATTACATTCTTCTTTTTAAAAGAAGAAAATATGTTTAAAGAAGGCATCCTTCTTATGGTTCCATCGGGTTACGAAGAAAAAGTTGATCGAATTCTGAACTCAATCTATAGTCTACTTCGGCGCTACTTTATTGGTTTGCTGTTCGAAGTAACAATGGTGGGAACCCTGGTAACCCTCGGGTTAACCTTTGTTGGTGTGGGGTTTAGCCATTCGGTGGTAATTGGATTATTCTGCGGTTTGTTTAATGTAATTCCTTACTTGGGGCCGTGGATGGGTGCAACAGTTGGTTTGCTAATAGGTATTGCAATCAATCTCAATGCCGATTTTTCGTCGCATACCTTGCCCTTGTTGGGTTTTATGTTGCTTGTTTTCGCTTCGGTACAGATTATTGATAATATATTGTTTCAACCGCTGATTTATTCAAGCAGTGTTAAAGCTCATCCGCTGGAAATTTTTCTGGTGATCTTAGCAGCTGGAAGTGTTGCAGGGATTTTAGGCATGATTCTGGCAATTCCGGTTTATACAATTGTCCGGGTTATTGCAAAAGAATTCCTTGACAATCTGAAGATCGTTCGAAAGCTTACTGAGAATCTTGAATAATTTTTAATTGAATTTGTCTATGGAAAATAAATAAATATAGACGATGGTTATTTGCGCGGCATCGGTTTATTTGAAATAGTGCTAGATGTCAGTTGTTTAATGAATGTTTTGGCTTTCGTTAGTTGGTGATTGACTTCGAGCGTTTTTTTTTGACCAACTTTTTAGCTTGAATGGAAAACCATAAAGTAAAAAATTTGTTAATTCTGATGAGTCGCAAAATCCTAGGTTTGAAAAAAAACTTACTAAAGCTTATAGAATGAAACTTAAGTTCCCTGTTTTAAGGAAATCCGGGTTTTCCCCAAAGGGTTTTCTCTTAGTTTTCCTCATGTCAATTTTTGTTTTTTCGGCAGCGGCTTCTGCTGAACCACAAACGCAACAAAGTGAACAAGATTCAGCAAATACAGCTGCTGTGAAATTGTCCTCACCAACCGATACTGCATCAACCCAATCGGATTCCGTTGTTGCAAAGGCAGTCGATGAAACTGGCTCAGAAACTCAGGTTGATACCACAGGATCAGCTACAAAGCCGGATACGATTTCGAATGAAATGGCATCAGCGAAGAGCAAGCCCGCCGAAGAGGATAAATTTGGCCATTACCGAAACGATATTAAGCGTGGTGAACGTTTTTTTAGAGGATTATTGCCACACAACAATGAGCAAACATCCTGTGTGTCATGTCACAATATTACACGCTCAGATACGCTTAACTGGAATCCTTCAGCAAATGACATTGCCAATAAGTATGTTGAGAAGAGTTTTGCTGAATTTAAGGCTGTCATTATGGAACCATCAGGAGGTAAGATGGCCGAAGTTCATAAAGATTATAATTTTGAAGACGCAGATCTAAAAACGGTAAAGGCCTATTTGGATGACTTGTCGATGCGTGGCCCCGCTCCTGTTAAGCCAACAATTGATCGACTGCTGCTTTTTCTTTTCTTAGGACTGATTGTTACGTGGGCGCTATTGGAAATGATCTTTTTCAGAAAAATAAAATATAAGGCTGTCCCGCTAATTATATTCCTGGGAGCTTTTGGATACCAGGTTAAGATGCTTTACGAGGAGGGAGTGAGTTTAGGACGATCGCAGAATTACGAACCCGAACAACCCATTAAGTTTTCACATAAAGTCCATGCCGGACAAAATAAAATTGATTGTAAATACTGCCACTTTACCGTTGAACAAAGCAAGTCTGCCGGAATTCCTCCGACCGATCTGTGTTTAAATTGCCACTCGCTTGTTCGGGAAGGAACCCGCTCTGGAAAGTTTGAAATTGCTAAAGTTATTGATGCCACAGAGAATGGCGTTCCGGTTGAATGGGTGCGAATTCATAACTTACCCGATCATGTCTTTTTTAGCCACGCACAGCACGTAAATGCAGGAAACCTGGATTGCGTTGAGTGCCATGGGCAAATAGCCGAGATGGATGTGGTCAGACAAGTGGAAGACTTGAGCATGGGCTGGTGTCTTGAATGTCACCGAACAAAAGAAGTTCAATTTGTCGATAATAATTTCTATGAATCATACGATGAGTTTCATGAGCAAATCAAAAAAGGTGAAATTGATAAGGTTACCGTCGAAATGGTTGGTGGAACCGATTGTATGAAGTGTCATTATTAATAAACAACAAACCTATTTGGAATGAAGGAACAATATTATAAAAGTTTGGATGATTTGATTTATGACGCTCGGCAGGCATCAAGCGAGTCCGAAGCCGGAGATAGAAAGTCCATTCTTCAGATGAAACAAGAGGCGAAGTCAACCGGAAACTCACGGCGTGACTTTTTGAAGGTTTTTGGATTTTCGGTGGCCTCTGCTGCAATTGCAGTTAGCTGCAAACAGCCTGTTGAAAAAGCCATCCCTTTTTTAATTCGCCCCGAAAAGATTATCCCGGGAGAAGCAAGCTATTTTGCATCAACCTATTTTGATGGTATTGATTACTGTAGCATTTTGGTTAAGGTACGAGACGGGCGTCCGATCAAAATTGAAGGGAATACAATGTCTTCAGTTACAATGGGGGGAACTAATGCCCGGACTCAAGCTTCGGTGTTGGGACTTTACGATAACAAACGCCACAAAAATCCGACCTACGAAGGAAAGAAAATAAGCTGGGACGAAGCTGATGACAAAATCATGCTCTTTCTGGATGAGGTAAAAAAGAGACAAGGCAAAGTTGTGATTTTAAGCTCAACCATCATCAGTCCTTCGACCAAAGCTGCTATTCAGGAGTTTCTGGATGCTCATCCCGGTTCGGAACACATCCAGTACGATGTGCTGTCGGCTTCGGGTATTCTGAAGGCCAATGAGAAAACTTTCGGAAAAGGTTTTATTCCAGCTTACGACTTCAGCAAGGCCGAATTGATCGTTGGTTTTGATGCTGACTTTCTTGGAACGTGGCTTTCTCCGGTTGAATACACCAAACAATATGCAAAAAACAGGAAACTGGTTGATGGTGAACGCAGCATGTCGCGTCATATTCACTTTGAAGGCGGCATGTCCCTAACCGGATCAAATGCTGATGAGCGTTACCAAATACGACCTTCTCAGGAAAAATTGGTTCTGGCAAATCTGTATCAGGAACTTTTATCACTAAACGGACAGTCTGGGTCATCAGTTCCAAGCTCGCCGGTTGATGTGAAAAAGATTGCCGGTGAGTTGTCATCCAAAAAGGGAAAGTCATTGGTAGTTAGCGGAAGCAATGATGTGGAAAACCAATTGCTGGTAAATGCGATCAATCAACTGTTACAGAATTATGGATCAACAATCCAAACTGATATTCATTTGAAACTGCGTCAGGGCATGGATGAAGACATGGATCGACTGGTTGGCGAAATGGAAAGCGGACAAGTTGAAGGACTGATTCTTTATGATGTCAATCCTGCTTTCGATTATCCTGAAGCAGACCGGTTTGTTAGTGCGCTGAAAAATATTGATCTGAAAATTGCGATGCCCATTTTGGGTGAAGAAACTTCGGAACATGTGCATTACGTTTGTCCGGATCATCACTACCTGGAAGCATGGAATGATGCTGAAGTGAAAACGGGTATTTATTCACTCGCGCAACCAACCATTCGACCAATTTTTAAAACCCGGGCAGCACAGGAAAGTTTGCTGAAATGGGCTGGTAATCCGGTAGATTATCATACTTACATTCGGAAGAACTGGGAAGAGAAGTTGTTTGCAGGTTCCGGTGAAACTTCGTTCGATGATTTTTGGAACAGCAAGTTACATGATGGTATTTATGAGTCGGGACAACAGGAAAATGGAATGCTTGCATTTGATGCCGGAGCTGTTGATTCCGCCCTGGCTCAAGCAAAAATCACATCTGGTGACGATTCCCTGGAACTGTCGTTCTACACGAACATAAGTGTGGGATCCGGAAAGCAAGCCAATAACCCGTGGCTGCAGGAACTTCCTGATCCGGTTACTAAAGTTTGCTGGGATAATTATGCAGCAGTTTCTCCAAAACTAGCCGCCGAGCTGGAGCTGGAAGATGAACAGCTTATCAATATTAATGACTTTGGACCCATTCCGGTGATTGTTCAGCCGGGGCAAGAATATAAAACTATTTCAGTGGCTTTGGGCTACGGAAGACTCAACATGGGCATTCCTGATGGTACGGTTGGAAAAAACGCTTTTCCGCTTATTCAATCCAGCAATGGAATTAAGCAATACCATTTACCACAGGTGACCATCGAGAAAGTGGACGGTGACTACCAATTGGCCCGGACGCAATCTCACCACTCCATGGAAGGGAGAAACCTCGTGCTTGAAACAACGCTGGAAGATTATTTGGCGAACCCGGCCTCAGGCAACGAAGTGCGTGAAACAATTAAGGCGCACATGAAGTCACTTTATGAGCGACCTAAGTTTGAGGGATTTCACTGGGGAATGGCTATCGATTTGAACTCGTGCACTGGCTGTAATGCATGTGTCGTGGCTTGTTCTGCCGAAAATAATGTTCCGGTTGTAGGAAAAGAGCAGGTGATTAGGGCTCGTGAGATGCATTGGATTCGTATCGACCGTTATTATAAAGGTGATCCGGACAATCCGGAGCTGGTTCGGCAGCCCGTGATGTGCCAGCACTGTGATAATGCGCCTTGCGAAAATGTTTGTCCGGTGGCTGCTACAACCCACAGCAATGAAGGAATTAACCAGATGGCCTATAACCGTTGTATTGGTACCCGCTATTGCAATAACAACTGCCCATACAAGGTTCGACGATTTAACTTCTTCGATTATACAGGAGCCGACTCCATGCCGGGCAACAGAAAAGATCCGGCAGAGATGACGACCGACTTGAGACGTTTGGTGTTGAATCCGGATGTGACAGTTCGTGCCAAAGGTGTAATTGAAAAATGCTCGTTCTGTATTCAGCGTATTCAGGAGAAGAAATTGCTTGCTAAAAATGAAAGCAGAACTTTGCAGGATGGCGAAGTCGTGCCTGCATGTGCTCAGTCCTGCCCGGCTGATGCCATTGTTTTTGGTGATTTGAATAATGAAGAAAGCCGTATTTCAAAGTTCTTTGCTGATGAGCGTAACTACCACCTGCTGGAAGAATTGCATACGCTGCCATCGGTCGGCTACCTGACCAAGGTTAAAAATAAAACCATTTAACTTAAAACGAATTAGGATGTACATATCTCCGCTTAGAGAACCGTTAATTCGGGGAAATAAGAACTACAAACAAGTGACAGATGATGTTTTGTCACCCATGGCAGGTAAACCCTCCAAGTACTGGTATGCTGGAATTACGCTGGCAGGCATCGCCCTTCTATTTGGTGGCTGGGCCACTTTCCGAACCGTGTTTTACGGGATTGGAGAATGGGGGCTCAATAAAACCATTGGCTGGGGATGGGGAATCACGAACTTTGTATGGTGGGTCGGTATTGGACATGCCGGTACGTTTATTTCTGCTATTCTGCTGCTTTTTAGGCAGAAATGGCGTACCAGTATCAATCGGTCAGCCGAGGCCATGACGCTGATTGCGGTGATGTGTGCCGGTTTTTTCCCTTTGATTCACATGGGACGACTCTTACTCGGTTTTTATATCTTTCCCTATCCCAATACACGATCTCTTTGGGTGAACTTTAACTCGCCCTTGTTGTGGGACGTTTTTGCCATTTCAACCTACTTTGCGGTTTCCCTGATATTTTGGTATGTTGGTTTGATTCCCGATTTGGGTACCGTACGCGACCGGGCTAAAACAAAAATCAGAAAAGCGATTTATGGGTTTCTGAGTTTTGGATGGACCGGATCAGCCCGGCATTGGTCACGCCACGAAACCGTCAGTTTGATATTGGCAGGTTTGGCTGCTCCGCTGGTATTATCAGTTCACACCATTGTAAGTTTCGACTTTGCTACCTCGGTTATTCCGGGATGGCACACGACCATCTTTCCTCCTTACTTTGTGTCGGGAGCAATTTTCTCCGGTTTTGCGATGGTGCTCACCCTGATGATCGTAACTCGAAAGGCACTAAACCTTGAAGACTACATTACGCTGAATCATATAGAGTCGATGAATAAAGTAATCATTCTGACAGGTTCAATTGTGGGGATAGCCTATTTGACTGAGTTTTTCATGGCCTGGTATTCGGGAGTCGAGTTTGAAACATATGCGTTTTTTAACCGTGCTTTTGGACCTTACGCCTGGGCCTATTGGATCATGATGACTTGTAATGTAATTACGCCTCAGCTTTTTTGGTTTCGAAAGATCCGTAGAAGTGTGCTGCTAACCTTCATCATATCCATTTTTGTAAATATTGGCATGTGGTTCGAACGTTTCGTCATTGTAGTCACTTCATTACACCGCGATTTTCTACCTTCAAGTTGGACGATGTATAAACCTACGGTGGTTGAGGTTGGCTTATATGTTGGAACATTGGGGTTATTTTTCACTTTATTTTTGCTGTTCATCCGGGTGTTTCCGGTCATTGCTGTGGCAGAGGTAAAAGGCGTTTTAAAATCTTCAGGTGAACAAAAAAAAATAACCGATCATGAATAGATACATTACAGCTTACTATCTGGATGAAGAAGATTTGCTGAAGGGCTTAGGCCATCTGAAAGCTAAAGGTTTAGAGATTATGGATGTATTAACACCTTTCCCTGTTCATGGTGTTGATAAGGCTTTAAACATGAGGCGTTCGAGGTTGACGCGGGTCGCTTTTATTGCTGGAGTTGTTGGGGCTACTCTTGGTTTTGGTTTTCAGGCTTGGGTTTTCACGGTTGATTATCCAATTAATATTGGAGGAAAACCGTTTTTTGCCGTGCCTTCGTTTATGCCCGTAACTTTCGAGTTAACTGTTCTTTTTGCTGCATTTGCCATGGTGATTGCCTTTTTTGTGAGCAATAAATTAGGGCCGGCTGCTAAAGCTGTTATTCATGACGAACGCATCACGGACGATCGGTTTTTGGTTGTTGTGAAAGTGGGTGATGGCGAGGGCGAAGAGAATATCAAAGAAATCGAATTAGCACTCGCTGAAGCTGGTGCTGAAGGAATCACTTTAAAAGTATAACATGGTTATGGAGAATCAAAAATTCATATTAACTAAGAAGCTTTCAACCCTGATTTACGGAATGATCGGAATTGGTGTTCTTTCGCTTGCAGTCAGCTTTTTAATTGGCACAGGAGCTGAGCGTATTGCCGCAAACCTGTTGTTGAATACCTACTATTTTCTTGCCTTGGGACTAATCGGGCTATTCTTGGTTACCGTTCACACCATTGCTGAATCAGGTTGGCACACAAGCATTCAGCGGATTGGAGAGAGCATGAGCTCCTTTATTCCAGTAGCTGGTATTTTAATGTTGCTGCTTTTTGTTTTTGGCGGATTGCACTTGCTTTATGAGTGGACGCATGAAGACCATCTGGATGAAATTCTACTGAAGAAAGTAGCCTATTTGAATGCTCCCTTCTTTTATATTCGATTTACGGTCTATTTTGCTATCTGGATTCTTCTGGCTCATTTTATTCGTAAGAATTCCCTACTGCTTGATCAGTCAGGCGATTTGAAATATTACCGGAAGTTTCGGATTTTTTCAGCCGTTTTTGTAGTGACTCTGGCGGTTACCAGTGTCACTTCGTCATGGGACTGGCTGATGTCGATTGACGCGCATTGGTTTAGTACGCTATACGGCTGGTATGTTTTTTCAAGCATGTTAGCTAGCGGAACCGCAGTATTGATTATTCTTTTGATTGCTTTGAGACGCATGGGTTATATGGGGCACGTCAACAACGAACACATTCATGATCTGGGGAAATATCTCTTTGGGTTCAGTGTTTTTTGGGCCTACTTGTGGTTCTCACAGTACATGTTGATCTGGTATGCCAATATCCCCGAGGAAACAGTTTATTTTTATGAACGGCAAAAAAATTTCAGCACGATATTTTACGTCAATTTGATTTTGAACTTCGTGATTCCATTTTTTGCTTTGATGACTCGGAATTCAAAACGCGGTTCTTCAATCCTGCTGCCTGTTTCGGTGGTTGTTTTTATTGGCCACTGGCTCGATCTCTACCAATTAATTATGCCAGGAGCTGTTGGTGGCGAAGCGTCCGGAATTGGAATCACTGAAGTAGGAATTACCATTGGTTTTGTCGGCCTATTCTTATTTTTTGTTTTCCGTTCATTGGCCAAAGCTCCGTTGATACCCAAGAATCATCCATTTTATAAAGAAAGTCTTGAATACCATACGCAATACTGATTATGAGAAAATCTGTGAACCTATATCTGTTGCTTTTTGTCGTGGCTTTAACTGCGGCATGCACTCGTGATAAAAACCAGCCGGGGCGGACATATTTTCCTGATATGGCTTATTCTCCGGCTTACAAAACCTATTCGGAAAATCCAGTCTTTGAAGATGGGAAGACCATGCGTTTGCCGGCAGAAGGGACTATTCCACGAGGGTTTAAGCCATATCCGTTTGAGGGGAGGTCAATGCAAGAACAAGTAAAAGCAGGCCAGCAACTTGAGAATCCACTAAGTGCTACGCCTGAGGTATTGGATGAAGGAAAGCGCCAATATGAGATTTTCTGTATTAGTTGCCATGGAGAGATTGGCGATGGAAACGGGCACTTGTTTACGAGTAAAATGTTTCCGGCCAAACCCCGTTCATTAATTGACGATTATTTGAAACAAAAACCCGATGGTGAAATTTTTCATGTGATTACAAAGGGCTCTTTTTCAGGATTGATGGGGCCTCATGGAGGACAGATCAGTCCCGAGAACAGATGGAAGATTGTTCACTATGTACGAAGTTTAGCAAAAAAATAGTACTTCAGTTAGGGGGTGATTTTCGAATACCCTATTCTCATAGCATCGAGATAAAAATGTATTGATTAGAGATTCGAGGGAGTTTATGAATCTTTTATTATCCGGGGAATATTCGCGTGAAACCGGTAAATGGAATCTAAAAATTGTTGTCTTTTGAAAATCAAAATAAATACGATTGCTTCCGTTCAATATACGGTTGCTGATGCAGCAGATAAAAAAATACTTCAGCAGGTTTCTGCAGATGAAGCGCAGGAATTCTTATTCGGATATCAACTGTTGTTGGAAGTGTTCGAACAAAATCTACAAGGCTTGTCAGCCGGGGAGAATTTTTATTTTCAGGCAACACAAGACGAAGCCTACGGCCCAATTGATCCCAAAGCAATCATCGATTTACCGGTGACCACATTTGCTGAAGAAGATGGGCGAATTGATGATGAGGTGGTTCAGGTTGGCCATGTTTTTCCAATGGCTGACAACCAGGGAAATCAGCTTTTAGGCAAAATTGTAGGCCGGAAAAATGATCAGGTAACCATGGATTTTAATCATCCAATGGCTGGCAAAGATTTAATCTTTTCGGGTATAGTAATCAGCGTCAGGGAAGCACTTCCTGATGAAATTCCTGACTAGAGAGACTTTTTGGGAACACCGTGATATCTTGATTTTAATGCCGTTGTCTACCACTAAAGTTGAATGATTCCGGAAGCTTACTTATCGTCTTTCTTCGTCAAAAATAGAAAACTGGTTTGTTTTCGCTCCTTACTTTTTTCGGTTTTCAGATAGATTTCCTTTACTTCTTGCGAAGCACTCAACAATGGAGTAATCTTTAGTAAATATGGTTGGTAGCCGTCACAACGGATGATAACATTAATGCTATCACCCGGAAGGTTCCAGAGGCGGAATTCTCCATTTTCGTTGGTTATGGTGCCAATACCGAGTTGATTTTCTTCAAGACAAACATTGACCCCGTAAAGAGGTTTATGCGTTTGGTTGTCCATCACCTTGCCGTAAACGTTGGATGTTTGTGCTTTGCCTGCTGTAGCTATCAGGCTTGAAATCATCAATAAGTTAAATAAGATAAGTGGTGCTTTCATACGTTGATGTTTTAAAAGGTACGTACGAAACTCACTTTAATGTTTTCATTTCTGCTTTTTGTTTTCTGAAAAATTAATCGAATGAAATTTTAAAGTTTGTTTCCTGATTTGTTTCTATTGTTAATGACAAACAGATTAACCAAATGGTTGCTTTCCAATTCTTAATAATTGTAAAAAAAAGAAGGATTTCATTTTTTGAAACCCTTCTCCGTATTATTGGAACTAAATATTATTATAGCTTTTCTCTTATAAACTGATCAATCCCCGATTGAGGTTCGCCTAGAATATGCCAGGTTTTTTCAGCCACCAGTTGCTCTTTAAAGTTCTCGTAATATTCCATTAAAGCCTTAAATTTTCCAGCGTCTTCATTAATCGGTATTTGTTTAATGTTTAATGTCTTGTTAGTCAGTTGGATATATTTTTCTCCTGCTTCAGTAAAAGTCAGTGCATCTTTTCCTTGCACCGGAAATTCCTGGTTAAACGACGACTTATTATCAATTGCATTCGCAATCAGATCTGCAAAATCATTGGTGTTAGTCCAGTAAAGCGGAAACTCATCTTTACCATAAACGATAAAATTACCATCGTTTACAAACCAAGGCAGAGCATTTACAAACCAGGTCGGATGTAATATCGTGTAATTGATTCCGGATTTCTTAATTAATTGATGACTTTTTATCCTTATTTCGTTTGGTTGAAATTTTTCACCCTGTAGGTTAAACTCTGGATGAAGAGCGCCGATAGCTGAAATTTTAATAATGTGCTTTAGTGGTGTTCCCAACGCTGCACTCAACAGGTTTTTGACACCATCAATCTCTGCTTGAAAGCCGTTCGACGATGGGTGCGTGGATAAATTCAGGTAAAGCGTTTCGGTACCCTGTAAAGCACTGTTTAACGAATCAATATCTTTCAAGTCAGCAACAAGTAATTCAACATCAGGAGAAAGGACTTGTCTCGCTTTCTCAATGTCACGAACAATAGCTGTTACAGCTATCCCATTTTCAAGTAAGCGATTGATAACTGGGATCGCCAGTTTTCCGGTAGCTCCAATTACGCTAATTTTTTTTCGCATGTTTATTTATTGAATTACGTGATAGCCTCTTTTTTCAATTGCCGCAATAATCTCTTTGGCATCAGTTTCTGCCGGATTGTAAATAACATGTGCTGTGGAATCTTCGTGGTTGGCTTCAACCAGTGTGATTCCGTTTAGTTCGTTTACGCCTTTTTGAATCGACATTTCGCAGTGGTCGCATGTCATTCCTTCAACATGATAAACAAGGTCAATCTCTGCAACAGTTTCTTTGTTGGGTGTTGTCGATTTTTTTTGATTGCAGGCTATGGTAAAAAGACTAAGCACGATAAAAAGCAAGCTTGTTTTCATGTGCTTTTTTAATTCAGTTAGAAACATTATTGATTTTTTCTGCATGACTAGAGTATTAATAAATCCAAATATGTTGATGTAACGTCTGGGTTTTTTGTTTGTTCATTAACGAAAAAGAATGCTGTCGACGATTATAGCAATCATCATAAAAAGATATAGAAAATTTAGTTTGAAGAAGGTGCCTCGTACCTGAAGGTTGTGTTTTAAAAGAAGCTGGGAACTGGTGGAAATCAGCACATAGAAGATGTACGTCAATAAAATGATGATTACAACTTTGCTGATCATGATTTTGAAGGCGATGATCAATGCGGCTGCAATGGTCGATAAAATCCAGGTATAGCTTAGGCGTTTGATCTGGTTTTCGCTAAATATATCTGTCAAACTAGGATATCCGACCAGTTTGTATTCTTTTCCAAACATCAGCAGCAGCAACCAGAAATGAGGGATTTGGCCGATAAAAAAGAAAACAGCTACCCAGAAGATAATCGGGCTAAACAGGTCGCCCCCGGTAGCCAGCCAGCCAATATAAGGAGGTAAGGCACCGACCAATGAGCCCGGCACAACAGCAAAAGCGGTGTATTTTTTAAGTGGAGTGTAAAAGCCGTTGTACGAAATGAGTGTGACTGTGCTTGCGATAAGTGCTGCTGGCGGAAAATGAATGGTTAAAATTGCTGCGCCGGATATAAAATAAAGTAAGACGACTAACGAGGCGAGTAAAGGCGAAATTTTTCCTGAAGGAATTGGCCTGTTTTGTGTGCGTGGCATTTTCTTATCAATCTTGTGCTCTTGCAAGTGATTGATTGCTCCAGAGCTACATGAAATTAAAAATACACCAATGCCCAAGTAAAGGCCTTCAAGGCCAATGGTTCCCATTTGAAGGGCGTAACCGGTGAGGGATGATAAAGCAACGGGCAAAGAAATCCGAGCTTTGCCCAGCTGCAGAATAATTTGAAAATAGGAGCCAATGGTTTGACGCCTCATACTATTGAAGAGTTTTCAGATATTCAGTAATTTTGGCAATGTCGTCGTCACTCAACTGGCCTCTGTAACTTTGCATCAATCCCTGGTTAAAACCATCAACAACATCAGCACCCGGCTCATAAATCGATCGTTTGATGTATTCATCATCAACGGTCACGGTGCGCTCGCTGCCGTCTGTTTTTACCGTCACTTCATGGCCATAGATTCCTTTAAAGGAAGGACCAATAATTTTTGATCCATCGGTTGAGTGACAAGCAAAACATCCGATGTTGGTCATAATTCGTTTTCCTGCAGCTGCAGGCGAGGTAACTTCAGCGCTGGCTACTTGTTGGGTTGTGTCGGTATACCATTTATTAAAATCTTCCTGAGGCATTACTTTCACCCAATTATACATGTAGGAGTGCTGTAATCCACAGTACTCCGTACAAAAGAGCTCATAAATACCTTCGTTGGTTGGTGTAAACCACATGAATTTTTCGCTTCCTGGCACCACGTCCTCTTTCACCCTAAACGCTGGAATGTAAACCGAGTGGATAACGTCCATCGATCGAAGGTTTAACTTAACAGGCTGGTCTTTTGGAACAAACAAGGTGTCAGTTCGTCTGCCGTTGTCATATTCGAACGTAAAGTTCCACATGCGGCCAACGACGGTAATTTCAAAACTATCATCCGGAGCCGTTTTCATGGGTTTCCACCCTGCCCATCCGTAGTAAAACATGATAAGCACCAAAATTGTGGGAATGATGGTCCAAATAAATTCTAACCAGTTGCTTCCTTTAATTTGGACAGCCTTTGGATGTCGTTTTCTATTGTATTTGAATATAAAGTAGATCATGACTGCTGTGAGGCCTATCAAAAAGAAAAAGCTTACAGCAAGGATGAAAATGAATGCCCGATCAACGCCGGCAACAAAATTAGAGGCTTGTGGTGATGCTAAAATATACATAGTTTCTTATCTGAAATAGTAGTCAAAAAACGTAACTAGAACGACAGCAATAAATAACAAAATAACCAATCCAACCATAATTTGGATGTAGGCTTTGTCAAATTTCAGGTGCATGAAATAGACCAGTACCAAACTCGACTTGATTGAGGCAAGCAATAGTGCTCCGGCAACAGTGAATGCTCCTAGTTCGATATTTGTTATCGCTATTGACAGAAACGTCAATAACAACAAGAGCAGCAAAATAATCGCATAAATTCTGTACGGAACGATATGATGTTTTTCATTCTCCATGATTCAGTTGTTAGGTGATTAAGTAAAATAAAGGGAAAAGGAAAATCCAAATTAAATCGACCAGATGCCAGTACAATCCGGCATTTTCCAATAGCGATGGGCGATCGGCGTGTACGGTGCCTTTTTGCACCCGCGCCAAGGCAAATCCCATAATGACTAATCCCGCTATAATGTGCAGGGCATGCAGTCCGGTCATGACGAAGTATAATCCAAAGAATAATACTTCACCTTGGCTCATCTCCGCCTTCATAAATTCCGATCCCGGGAAAATACCGTGATCAAATTTCACACCCCACTCAAAGTATTTGTTCACCAGGAAAATTAACGCCAACATGAAGGTAATTTCCAACAATACAATGGTGGTTGCTTTTTGCTTTTTCTGAAGAGCCGTTGTTGACATGGCAATGGTCATACTACTGATCAGCAGAATAACGGTGTTTAAAGCGCCAACAGTTGTGTTTAGCTCTTCGGCAGCCAAGTGAAATGCATCAGGATTCATGTACCGGTAAACCGAATAGACAATGAAAAGTCCTCCAAAAAGAAGCAATTCAGTAAAAATGAAGAGCCACATCCCGATTTTCGATCCCTCCGGGTCATAGTGCTCATCATGGTGAATAACTTGTGACATAGGTATAGCGTTTATTGATATTCGTATGGTCCGTCGTTTTCTTTATACTCAGGGATTTCATCAAAATTTTCAAGAGGTGGTGGGGAAGGGACAGTCCATTCCAGTGTTTTTCCATTCCACGGGTTTGCTTCTGCAATCGGTCCGTTTTTGGCTGACCGGAATAAGTTAATAATCACAATAATCAATCCCAGAGTCATGACCCACGAGCCCAATGTTGATAGAATATTGGCGGCATGAAATTCTTCCATATAATCGTAATAACGGCGTGGCATACCTTGCATACCCAAATAGAACATGGGAGAATATAAGGCGAGAAAACCGATGGTGAAAATTAGCCATCCAATATTAGCCCAGGTTGTATCATACATGCGGCCAAACATTTTTGGAAACCAGTAGTGGATCGCTGCAAAAAAAGAGAATCCAACCCCGCCAAACACGATGAAGTGGAAGTGCCCAACCACAAATGCGGTATCGTGTAGGTAAACGTTGGTAGCCAATGCACCAACAACCAGCCCCGACAATCCGCCAATCAGGAAAACAAAGATGAATGATGCGGCCCAGTAAAACGGAGTCTGCACATTGATTGATCCTTTGTACATCGTCGAAATCCAGTTGAATACTTTAATGGCACTTGGGATGGCAACCAAAAAGGTTAAGATGGAGAACGTATATTGTGCCGTTCCGCTCATCCCTGATGTAAACATGTGGTGTCCCCAAACAAAATAACCCACAAATGCGATGGCAAGAGTAGAAACGACAAGGACTTTATAACCGAATATATGTTTCTGAGAGAAAGTTGGAATAATTTCAGAAATAGCACCCATAGCAGGTAGAATCATTACATAAACTGCTGGATGCGAATAGATCCAGAACAGGTGCTGATACAAGATTGGGTCTCCTCCCAGGGCGGGATCAAAAACACCGATGCCGAAAATACGTTCGAGGGCAACCAATACCAGGGTAATTCCTACGATAGGAGTTGCTAACAACTGAATCCAGGCTGTTCCATAAAGTGACCAGGGGAACAGTGGCATCTTGGTCCATGTCATACCGGGGGCGCGCATACGATGCATGGTAACAATGAAATTCAGCCCTGTCAGTATCGATGAAAAACCCAGTACAAAAGCTCCAAATATAGCGGGGAGCATGTTGGCCCCGGTTTTAAAACTGTAGGGAGCGTAAAAGGTCCAGCCGGTGTCAGGCGATCCATCACCAAACAAGACGGAGGTGATGACCAGAAAAGCTCCGGCAATATAAACCCACCACGACAATAGATTCAATTTAGGGAAAGCCACATCTTTGGCTCCAATCATAATGGGAAGCATAAAGTTACCAAATACTGCAGGTAGTCCCGGAATCACAATCATAAAAATCATGATAACACCGTGAACCGTAAAGACAGCGTTGTAGTCTTTGGCTTCCATGATGGTTTTGCCTGGAGCAATCAGCTCAAACTTCATGGCTAATCCCAACGTAACTCCAACTAAAAACAAGGTCATCATAGAATACAGGTAGAGCAGGCCAATACGCTTGTGGTCGGTAGAAAAAATCCACGCCTTAAGCCCTTTATGCTTGCCTTTGTATTCCAAATAACTTACATCAGTGGGGATTTTAGAACTTGTTTGCATATAAATGTTCGTTTGTTAAACTTTTTTTCGTTTAGGTTTAAATACTAAATACAGGAAAATAAACAATGCAAAAAATAAAATGATTGACCCTGCAACTTTCGTGACATTTAAAACATAGGTTTGTCCTTCAGGATCATATGAATAGCAAAACTGTAATATCTTATTAATTGTAGGACCTGACTGTCCTTTGTTTGCTTCGATAACGGCCATTTTAAATTCAAAAGGAAGAAAATAGATCCCATTTAAATAGCGGGTAATTTTTCCGTCGGGACTAATTACCATGACTGATGCTGCGTGCGTAAAATCGTTGCCCACTCTTTTATATTTAAAACCGACTGCATTTGTTGCTTTGGCAATACTTGCACTGTCTGATATGTAAAAATGCCAACCTTTGGCAATGGACTCTTTCTTGTTAACCAAATTAAGGTAGTTCGTTTTTTTGCGCTGTGCCAAATCAAGCGTTTCTGTAGGATCAAAACTTATAGTAAGAACCTGATAGTCTTCATTGGGTTTTAAGTCCGATCGATCCATTACTTCAGCTAATCCTTCCATTAATGGGCTACAAATTCCGGGGCAGCGGTAATAAACGAAATTGAGTATAGTGGGTTTATCAATTAAATCTGACAATAATACACGTTGTGAATCAATTCCAGTTATATAAATACCATCTGGCAAATATTCGTCCAAATGCTCAACAACCCCAATTTCAGGATCTTTTGATGATTCGTCGTTGAAAATTGTTTTTTGTCCAAATGAACTGAGCTGGAACAGTGAAATAAATAAAAATACTAATAGTTTGGGCGTTAGTCTCATATGTTTTGAACTTGTGATTCTTGATTTCTTTTGCAAACAAGATATAGATCCACTTTTTCATCATAAGAAACCCAGAACCACCATCGAATGTTTATAAAAAATAGCATAAAAGCGATATTTTTTTTGAGGCACTGATGTACACGTGCTTTATTGAGCTGAATATAGCGTATTTATTGGGTTTCTGTTCAATTTTAATTTCGGAAATAAACATCTTTTATCTGATTTAGTGACAACAACTTTCTTCCATGGTTCGTTCCACCGGAGCCAGTTTTTCTGCTTTTGGACTGATATACGGAATTCCGAGCGACAAGCCACGCAGGATAAAAAGGATGCCCAGCAAAACAACAAAATAAGGAACAACCCGACGCATGGCCGTACGTAAGCTCGAGCTGATCATATTGCCGGTTAGTGAAATCATTAACATCATGGGAATGGTTCCTAAGCCAAATAGAATCATGAACAGAGCTCCGGAAAGAACATGGTTGGTATTGATAGCTCCTGCAATGGCCACGTAAACGAGTCCACAAGGCAGCAGTCCGTTGAGCAAGCCAATGGTGAACAGCGATTGGTGCGAATGGTCGGAAAACAGCTTGCGCAAGCGTGAAATTAACCGTCCGGCATAGCCTGTAAATAAAGCACCGAGGCTTATTCGCTGCTTGAAAAAATAAGGGAAAAGCACCGTCAGAATCATGCTCACTCCAAGTAGTATGGAGGTCCATTGTTGAAAACCTGCCAGATGAATTCCTGCGCCAAGCAAACCAAACAGCAAACCGAGCACGGCGTAGGTTAGCGTACGGCCAATGTTATAGAGCAAACCACCGGCTATTTTTGCTCCCGCACTGTGGCTCTTCAAGGGCAAGGCTACTGCTATGGGACCGCACATGCCGACGCAGTGAAAACTTCCGACTAGTCCGATCGTTAATGGCGCAATGAAATCAAAGATCATGGTAGTTGCATTTCAAGTTCCTGATAATAAGGTTTCTCATTCGAAGTCCAGTCCAGCTTGACCGTATAGCGTCCTTTGGGCAGATTTTTTACTGAGATAGATTGGCTCAAGCCTGCATTTAGTAAGATAGGCAGTTTTATGTCATTTTTTTCACTCACCGGGCTGTAGATGTGAATGGTTCCTTTCAGTTGTTCCTTTTTGAACAGTTCTGGAAAATCGATTTGGATTGCTTTGTCAGATTGAGTGAGCTTGACTGGTACGGCCAGTTTGGTAACGTTGTTTATTTTGTCAATTTGACTTTGATAATTCACCGATTTCTGGTAATAATCCTTTTCAACCAAATAGAAATCTTGCCTTAGTGCGATGGAGACCAGAAAAAGCATTCCTGAGATCATGATCAGCAGTGCAATGACAATGCCTGTTCCCCAGTTTATTTTTAATTTCATCGTTGTACTTTTTATCCGTGAGTACTTTGTTAACTTTCATCCGTATCGAAAAGGCATCGAAAAAAAATCAGCAGCTTTTTGTGTGCTAATAGTCCAGCGAGTTCGGGCCAACAAAGCTCGAACTGATTTCGTCTACCAATTCACCGTTTTCGTATACTCCAATACGCAGATGGGTATTGGATTTTGTGAGTTGATCTTTTTTTAAGATGATTAGCAAATTGCGTTTGGCAATGGTTCCCACTTTGAGATTGAGCTCGTCACCCATCATCCTGATTTGTCCTTCGGGTTCCAGTAATTTTAGTTCTGCATCCACCGGCTCATTGGTTTTATTTACCATTTGCAGATTATACAAATTACTGTATGAATCGGCACCATACTCTTGAAACATACTTCCTTGTGCGCGAATGAGCGTGGTTTCAATATCGCCACGGTTTATAAACGAATAGCTGGCGATACCCACCAGCAATATCAAAACTACAGAATAAGCAATTGCCCGCGCATTTAAGAGTTGTTTTTTCCCTTTCAGAATTGAGTTTTCAGAAGCATAACGGATCAGGCCTTTGGGTTTGTTTACGGTATACATTACCGAGTTACAGGCATCAATGCAGGCCGTACAGTTTATGCATTCCATTTGCGTGCCGTTCCGAATGTCGATTCCGGTAGGACAAACATCCACGCAGCGTTTGCAGTCAATGCAGTCGCCTTTTTCTTCGTTTCGGCCCCGGCCGCGTGGTTCGCCACGCACATAGTCATAGGCCACTACGATGGAATCGTTGTCGAGCATTACGCCCTGAAGTCTTCCGTAAGGGCAAACCAGTGTGCAAACCTGCTCGCGGAACCAACCAAACACAAAATAGTGCATGCCGGTAAAAGCCAGTACGACGAGCAGGGCAGAGAAATTGGCGGTGGGCCAGTTCGACAGAAAAACCTGCACTTCGGAAAAGCCAATGAGATAGGACCAGAAGGTGAGAATGGTCCAAAATGAAATAGACAGAAAAAGCACGTGTTTAACGATCCGTTTCAAAAATTTTTCTACGTTCATTTCCTGCTGAGCCAGAACTTGTTGTTTGCGACGGTCGCCATCAATCAGATACTCAATTGGGCGGTACAAAAATTCCATGAACACCGTTTGCGGGCAGGTCCATCCGCAAAAAATGCGCCCGTAAACAACGGTAAATAAGATGATAAAAACCAAGAGCGCAATGACCGGAAAAATCAACAAGTGAAGATCCTGTGGATAAAACGTATTTCCAAAGAACACGAACTTTCGTCCAACAAAATTCAGAAAAAGAAGTGGTTCTCCTCCCATTTTTAGGTGCGGAGCCAAATAGAAAAACAGCAGTAGCGAGTACGCAACAACCCGCCGATAGTTGTACAACTTGCCTTTCGGCATCTTGGGGAAAAGCCAAACTCGTTGTCCTTCGTTGTCAATGGTAGCCATGTGATCGCGAAAGCTAGCTTTTTGATTGGCGGTGTGTTTTGCTGTGTTGTCCATAGTTTGCCTTTATGAAAGTCGGTTAACTTGGCGTGTCTCCTTCAGACTCCGGATCATATTTTTCTCCTTCAGGGGCTTTTTGGTTTGGAGGATTGGTACCCTGCAAACTCTTGATGTAGGTGATCACATCCTGAATTTGCCTTTCAGAGAGTATGTTCTTGTAGGAGATCATGCCTTTTTCAATCACCCCGGTAACAATTGTTTGGTGCATGTCCTCGCGTGATCCACCGTGAATCCAGTATTCATCGGTGAAGTTGGGGCCAACTAAACCTTCGCCGAATTTACCATGACAAACCGAGCATATTTTTGAGAAAGTCGCTTCTCCGCTAGCCATAATTTCCTCTTGGGTTCGTTCAACCGGAGCTGCTTGTTCTTCTTCCGCCGCTGCTTCTTCCTCCTCCGTGTAGGCGGCCATTTCTTTTTGATATTCTTTAGCCTGAATTACACGCTCGTCTTCAAAAACAAAAACCAAGGTGAGGTAAGCGGCCGAAAAAACAATACTCGCATAAAACAAGTATTTCAGCCAGGGCGGAAGCTTGTTGTCCAATTCGCGGATTCCATCAAATTCATGTCCTTCGAGTAACTGGTCATTGGTTACCTCGTCTATTTCGGGTTGAGATTGATGCTGTTCGTGTTTTTTTTCTTCTTTTGTGCTCATAGGATTTCTATTTTAGGCTACTCCTGGTTTGTTCTAAATTCATCTTCCAGCGGAATTTCACTCAGTCTTCTCACCCGGCTTTTATCCATTCGGATGGTGTGCACAGTGACCAGAATGAAAAATACAAAAAAGATCAGAAAGCCGACAATGGCATAAAGTTCCACACCAATGATACTTTGCAAATGTTCTTTGATCATGTTTATTCCTCCTCTTCTTCAACTTGTGGTTTCATAATATCCGTACCCAGGCGTTGTATGTAGGCAATCAGCGCAATAATTTCCTTGGTACTTTCGGTCTCAATTCCGGCTTCACGCAGGTTCTGGGCAATCTCTTCGGCTTGTTTCAGCAGATCTTCGTTGGCTTTGTGCTCATAGTTGTCGGGATAGGGGACTCCCAGTTTTTTCATGGCTCTGATCTTTGGCGCGGTCGACTTCAGGTTGATGTCTTTCTCTGCCAGCCACGGATATTTGGGCATGATGGAGCCTTCATTCATCTTTTGCGGATCAATGAAGTGATTGTAATGCCAGGCATTGGGTTTGTATAGCGGTCCGGTTTTTACACCCTCACGCGCCAAATCCGGACCTGTCCGTTTGGAGCCAAACTGGAATGGATGATCGTAAATAAATTCACCTGCTTTCGAATATTCGCCGTAGCGTTCCGTTTCGGACCGGAATGGCCGGATCATTTGTGAGTGGCAATTGTAACATCCCTCGCGAACATAAATATCACGACCTTGTAACTCAAGCGGGGTGTAAGGTTGTACACTCGAAATAATAGGTACGTTCGAGTTGATCAGGTAAGTCGGGATAATTTCAAAGATTCCACCAATTAAAATGGCAATCGTTGCAAAAATCAGGAAGCGGATGGGTTTGCGTTCCAAAAATCCGTGCCAGCTTTCCGAGTTCGTTTTCACAGCGGATTGAGCGTGTAATGCAGGAGCTTCCACTTCTTCCACTGCTACGAGTTTTCCTTGTTTTGCTGTTTTAACAACGTTGAACACCAGCATGAGCATACCGACGACATACAGAAAGCCTCCAAAAGCACGGGTCGCGTACATCGGAATGAGCTGGCTAACTGTTTCCAGGAAGTTGGGGTAAGCCAGATAACCTTCCGGAGTGAATTCTTTCCACATCAGCGCCTGCGTAATTCCGCCAATGTAAAGCGGAACGGCATAAAATATAATGGCCAGCGTGGAGATCCAGAAATGTGCATTAGCCAGTTTGACAGAGTAGAGTTTGGTATTGTAAATTCGTGGTACCAGCCAGTAGAGCATTCCAAAGGTGAGCATGCCATTCCAGCCCAAAGCGCCAATGTGTACGTGTCCAACGGTCCAGTCAGTGAAATGGCTGATGGCATTTACAGTTTTCAGCGAAAGCATGGGGCCCTCAAAAGTAGCCATGCCGTAAGCTGTAATTCCAACCACAAACATCTTCAAAACCGGGTCTCTCCGCACTTTGTCCCACGCTCCGCGCAGGGTTAATAAGCCGTTAATCATACCACCCCAGCTGGGTGCGATCAGCATAATGGAGAAGGTGGTTCCCAGTGCTTGCAGCCAGTCGGGCAGCGAGCTGTACAGCAAGTGGTGCGGTCCGGCCCAGATGTATATGAAGATCAACGACCAAAAGTGGACAATCGATAATTTGTAAGAGTAGATCGGCCGGTTGGCTGCCTTCGGAACAAAATAATACATCAGCCCAAGAAAGGGAGTGGTGAGAAAGAACGCCACGGCATTGTGCCCATACCACCATTGCACCAGCGCATCCTGAATACCAGCATACACCGGATAACTTTTCATCAAGCTATATGGAATTTCGATGGAGTTGACAATGTGAAGTACGGCAACGGTTACCCAAGTGGCAATGTAGAACCAGATCGCTACATAGATATGGCTCACCCGGCGTTGTAAAATGGTGCCAAATATGTTGATTCCGAAAATCACCCAAATCACGGTTATGGCAATATCAAGTGGCCATTCCAGTTCGGCGTATTCTTTTCCCGAGGTGTAGCCCGCAAGCAAGGTGACAGCGGCGGCAACAATGATTAACTGCCAGCCCCAAAAATGAATCTTGCCCAACAGCTTGCTATACATGCTTGTTTTTAGCAAACGCGGCATGGAATAATAAACAGCCGTGAAGATGGCATTTCCAACAAAGGCAAAAATAACCGCGTTGGTATGTACGGGTCTGGTTCTTCCAAAGGTGGTATATTCCAGGCTGAAATTCATTTCAGGAATAAAAATTTGCAAGGCTACCAGTAAGCCTACCAACATTCCTACAACTCCCCACACAATCGTTGCCACGGCAAAATCCCGTGTAATCCTGTTGTCGTAGGTGAACTTCTGTAATTCCATATAGCTATGATTTAATAGATTGCTTTTCCTGTGGCTTGTCTTTTTGCAAGTCACTTTGGTTTTCTTTCGAAGAAACCGGATCATCGAATAAAATGCGGACAGATGGGGTGTAAGAATCATCAAATTGACCGCTGCGAACGGCCCAGATAAACGCAACAAGAAAAACGGATGCCACTAATATTCCAATAATAATCAATACAAATACAACGGACATATTTTTCTGTTTTAGTTTAAGATTCAGTTTTTTTCTTCAACTTGCTTGTATATTGCGGGTCACAACATTTATTCACAAATCAACTTCAATCAACAAGATTTGTTAAACTTTGTTGCCGAAATTAAGCAATTTTTTTGAAGAGTTTTAAACGATAAACTCAACGTAGTTTATTTTTTGAACTAAGATTTACCGAAAAGCTTGCAAAAGCAACTACGGTAACAGAGCTCAATGGCATCAGGATTGCAGCAATAATCGGAGATAAACTTCCTTGCACTGCAAATGAGATTCCCACCAAATTGTACAAAAATGAAATTAAAAATGAATACCAAACAATTTTCATACTGGTCTTCGAAAATTGTATAAAACGCTGTAGCGATGCAAATTTATCGGCTTTCAAAATAGCATCGCAAGCAGGCGTAAAATTGTAAATATTGTCGGCAATAACAACTCCAACTTTGCTTTCGCTTAATGCTCCTGCATCATTTAGTCCGTCACCAATCATCAGAACATCTTCACCGTTTTTTTGAAGGTTTCTGACGTATTCCAACTTGTCGGTGGGCGATTGATTAAAGTTGAGCTTGGCATGATCGTGAAACAGTGGGAGCAGGTTTTCTCGTTCTGATTCATTGTCGCCACTAATTAAATGGAGTTCGAAGCGTGTTTTTAGTTGAGAGATCGTTTCAGCCAACCCTTCGCGGTAATTATTCTCAAACTGATAGTGACCCACTGTTTTATTATTGATCGAAATCCATACCTGAGTTTTCAATTCTTTGGTTTCCGACTGGTCGCCGGTTACAAAATATTTCGATCCGATGTTGACTTGCTGGTTGTTGACCATTCCTGTTATTCCAAGAGAGGGAATCTCTTTAAAATTAACGACTTCAAATTGATGATCTGTTTTTATGGCGTTGTTAATTGTTTTGCTTAGTGGGTGTGTTGAATGAAAAACCACAGACTTGATCAGTTGTAACTGTTCGCCATTCAGTTTTTTGCCTTTGAAATCAACCTTTGTTGATTGCGAATGTGTAATCGTTCCGGTTTTATCAAACACAACCGTTTTTATTTTATAAAGTCGTTCAATAACGTCCGAATTTTTAAGGTAAAAACCCTTGCGCCCGAACTGTCGCATGGTGCTGCCAAAAGTAAATGGAATGGTCAGTGCCAGGGCACACGGACAAGCAATAATTAAAACAGAGGTGAACGCAAAAAGCGCTTTGCTTGGATCTGCAAAGTTCCAATAAATGGCAGCTCCCAGCGCAATGGAAATGATTACAATAGTGAAATACTGGCTAACCTTATTGATGACACTCGACATTGATTTTGACTCATGGTCCGTTTTCTGATCCTGGTTCCACAGTTGGGTCAGGTAACTTTGCTCCACTTCTTTTTGAATCAACAGCTCAATGGCACTTCCTATTTGCCGGCCTCCTGCGAAAACAAAATCCCCCGTATTTTTGCTTACCGGGATCGATTCTCCGGTTACAAAACTGTAGTCGATGCTAGCGTTTCCTTTGGCGATAGTCGCATCAGCAGGGATGAGCTCCTGATTGCGTACCAAAATTCGATCGCCGGCTTTCAGTTCATCCAAGGGAATTGTTGTGTTTTTATTGTCCGTGATTTTGGTGACTGCAACCGGGAAATAAGATTTGTAAGTGCGTTCAAAAGTCAGCGCTTCGTAGGTGATACTTTGGTACCATTTGCCAACTAACAAGAAAAATACCAGGCCGGTTAGCGAATCAAAATAACCGATTCCCTGATCGCTGATCAATTCGAAGGAACTCTGAACAAACAGTGTGATAAGCCCCAGCGCGATGGGTAAATCAATGCTGATAATTTTCTTTTTCAAGCTCTTGTATGCTGACAAAAAATAGTCGTTGGCACAATAAAATAAAACAGGCAAGCTTAAAACAAAACTTAGCCAACCAAATACTAACCTGAATCCTGATTCAAGGTTCTCACTTCCCGGCAAGTATTGTGGGAAATGATATAGCATGGCATTCAAAAAACTAAAACCGGCTATTCCTATTTTGATCAATAAGCTGTTGCTTGCCTTTCGGTTGGGATTTTTGTCGAGATTTTGTCCGCTTATTTCTGGTACATAATGAATGGATGCAAGCAATTCTACAAGTTGCCGAAGACTGATTTTTTCTTCATGAAAAGTAATGCTGACTTCTTTCTTTGGAAAATTAACTGAAGATTGGATAACTCCATTGTGAAGTGTGTGAAGGTTTTCCAAAAGCCAAATGCAGGAAGCACAATGAATTGCAGGGATAAAAAAGCGAATTTTTGAGATCCCCGAATCGGAGAAATCCAGCAGCTTGTTTTTGATCTCCTCCAGATCCAAATAAGCAAATTTCTCTTCGCTCTGGATGTGTTCGTTTTCAAGCTTTACGCCCGGCGCAGCTTGGATGGAATAATATTGCGTGAGTTTTTTCTCATTGAGTAACTCGTACACTGTTTGGCAACCATTACAGCAGAATGGCTGATCATTCCAGATGATTGGCGCTGGCCCGCAGTCTTCGCCACAATGAATGCATATTTGATGTTCGGTTTTCAAGCCTGTTGTGTTGGTTGATTTGTTTTTGTGTTTAAAACATCGTGCGACTTCAAAGGTTGTAAAAATGTTTTTAATGATCAGCCTAACAAGTCCCAAATTCTAAATACGAACTACTTGTTTTCGGATTACGGGAGTATTGCCTTTATTTTTTTTATCATGTGTTTTAGTTAAGCGAGTAGTCGAAATCTTTTGATTATAATGTAATTGTATTATTAACGATAAAAGCATCGTTTTATGCGTTTTAATAATTTGTAAAATTCGCTCAACAATTTGATTAGGAACTTGTTTGGTGTTTGATTAATTTTCTGTCGGTTTTTCTGATAAACAAAAAAATAAGCCAAAAATGAAAAGTAAATTCCTTGCCAGGGCATGGCATCTTTATTATGATGGTTTTCGGTCGATGAGTACCTGGGGAAAGCAAGTCTGGATCGTAATTTTGGTCAAGCTGTTCATTATGTTTTTTGTTTTGAGGCTCTTTTTCTTTCCGAATTTTTTAAAAACAAATTTTGATACCGATGAAGAGCGAGGTAATCATGTGCTTGAAAATTTAGTAGAACCCGTAAAATAAAAAATCAATGTTAGAAGCTATCGACTTATCTCTGGTCAATTGGTCACGGGCGCAGTTTGCGCTCACTGCCATGTACCATTGGCTTTTCGTTCCACTCACGCTGGGATTAACCATGATTATCGCAATTATGGAAACCTTGTACGTGAAAACAGGCAATGTGGAATGGAAAAGAATCACAAAGTTCTGGATGGTTCTGTTTGGTATTAACTTCGCTATTGGAGTGGCCACCGGAATTATTTTGGAGTTTGAGTTTGGAACCAACTGGTCCAATTACTCCTGGTTTGTGGGCGACATTTTCGGAGCACCACTGGCTATTGAAGGTATTTTTGCCTTTTTCATGGAGTCGACCTTTATTGCAGTCATGTTTTTTGGCTGGAATAAGGTGAGTAAGAAAGTTCACCTGTTATCAACCTGGTTGACGGCTATCGGAGCAAATCTTTCGGCACTATGGATTTTGGTTGCCAACGCCTGGATGCAAAATCCGGTTGGTATGCAGTTTAATCCCGAAACAGCCCGCAATGAAATGGTTAGTTTTTGGGAGGTGTTGTTCTCGCCAACTGCTATTTATAAGTTTTTGCACACGACTTCTTCCGGTTTCGTATTAGCGTCAATTTTTGTTATTGGTATTTCAGCCTGGTTTATATTGAAGAAACGCAACCTGGTTTTTGCTCGGAAAAGTATTCTTGTAGCAGCTATTTTTGGGCTTGTATCTTCCGTTTATGTGGCATTTACCGGAGACAGCTCGGCACGTGATATTGCGCAGCAGCAGCCGATGAAATTTGCTGCTTTTGAAGGTTTGTACAATGGAAGTGAAGGAGCCGGATTGATTGCGCTCGGTGTTTTTTCAACGTCGGATGCTGATCCCACCAACCAGAATTTACTGGACTTCAATATGAAGCTTGAAATTCCCAATGTACTTTCGTACATGGCTTATATGGACTGGAACGCTTTTGTGCCCGGAATTAATGATTTGATTAATGGGAATGAAAAATATGGCTACCTATCAGCCGACGAGAAAATTGAGCGAGGAAAAGCAGCAATCATCAAACTGAAAGAGTATAAAGATGCTAAAAATAGCGGTGATGGTCAGTTGGCAGATCAATTAAAAACTGAATTTATGGATCCTGATTTTCAGGAAAACTATTTCAACTATTTTGGCTACGGATACATTACCGACAAAAACCTGCTGATCCCAAGTGTGCCACTTTCGTTTTACAGCTTTCACATTATGGTGGGGCTCGGTTTTTATTTTATCGTATTTTTTATCCTTGCCTTTTTATATACAATTCGGGGTAAGCTGGAAAAAAAGAAGGGTTTCCTTCGGCTGGCTGTATGGACAATACCATTGGCGTACATTGCTTCGCAGGCTGGATGGATTGTGGCCGAGGTAGGGCGCCAACCCTGGGTAATTCAAGATTTAATGCCTACGGTTGCCGCGGTTACAAAAATTAGTACAAGTGCTGTTCAGGTAACCTTCTGGTTATTTGCAGCTATTTTTACCTTGCTCTTAATCGCAGAACTTAAAATTATGCTTCGACAAATTAAAATTGGACCTAAAATGGATGGAGGGCAGCACTAATGTTTGAAACGTTATCACATTTAGCTTTGCAACAATATTGGTGGGTGATTATCTCGCTGTTGGGTGCATTATTCGTTTTCCTGACTTTTGTACAGGGAGGCCAAACGTTAATCTATACGATTGGGAAAACTGAGCCGGAACGAACCATGTTGGTTAATACACTCGGGCGAAAATGGGAGTTTACCTTTACAACTCTGGTAACCTTTGGAGGAGCATTTTTTGCGTCTTTCCCTTTGTTTTACGCTACCTCGTTTGGTGGGGCTTATTGGGTTTGGATCGCCATTTTGTTTTCATTCGTTATACAGGCCGTTTCATACGAATACCGAACTAAGCCAGCCAACTTTTTAGGAGCTAAAACCTTTGAGGCTTTCTTATTCTTGAACGGAGCTTTGGGAACAATCCTGATAGGAACCGCGGTAGGTACATTTTTCAATGGAGCCATGTTTAGTCTGAATGATATGAACAACGTGAGTTGGGAAACACCTTTCAGAGGACTTGAAGCGGTGTTGACTTTTCACAATGTAGCTCTCGGTTTGTCTGTTTTCTTTCTGGCACGTATCCTCGGTGCTTTGTATTTTATTAGCTCGGTGGAAAGTGAAGCGATCTTTACACGTTCTAAAAAGCAAGTCCTGTATAATACTATTCCGTTTCTGGTTTTCTTTTTGTACTTCGTCATTTGGCTAGTGCTGAAAGATGGATATGCGTACAATGAAACAGAAGTGTTTATGGAGAAATTCAAATACCTGCATAATTTAATTCAAATGCCTTTAGTAGCGGTTATTCTCTTACTGGGTGTAGTTGGTGTGCTTGGGGGAATTGGTGTTACTATTTTGAAGAATAGTTCCAGAGGAATTTGGTTTGCAGGAGCCGGTACGGTGTTGGCAGTGTTGGCCTTGTTTTTAATTGCCGGATTGAATGGAACAGCCTTTTATCCGTCGAACTATGCTTTACAGGATTCGCTGACAATTGAAACCGCTTCGTCGAGTCACTTTACATTGACAGCTATGAGCTATGTTTCTTTAGGTGTACCATTTGTGGTGGCCTATATTTGGTGGGTGTGGAAAGCCATGAACTCCAAGAAAATCGACGAGGCAGAAATGCAGGAGGAAGATTCTCACGCCTATTAATTGAATTTGTTGTATTACAATTTCACTAGTGGGTACTAAAAATTAAAATACGTTCTTTGAAATTCTTTGTTAGTCGTACTTGTGGCGATTTTTGATAGCGTGACGATTTGAATTGAAAATATGGATTTTTGCATGTAAACAAGCAATTATCCATGAACCAAGGCAAATATATTTTCGCTCAACTTACAGATTTTTTACCCAGACGTGTATTCGACAAAATTGTCAGCAAACACAACGGGAATAAGCATGTAAGAACTTATACATGTTGGAACCAAATGCTTTGTATGGTATTTGGACAGCTTACTTCAAGAGACAGTATGAGAGATTTACTCTTAAGTCTTGAAGCTCACAAATCCAAATATTATCATCTTGGGTTTGGTTCAACAGTAACCAGAAGGAACCTTGGCAAAGCCAATGAAAAACGTAGCTATAAAATCTTTGAAGATTTTGCTTATGTTCTCATAGAGGAAGCACGCAAAAGCTGCTACAGATCGGACTTTGAAGTTAATGTTGAAGGCAATGTTTATGCATTTGATTCATCAACAATAGATCTTTGCCTTAGTGTATTTTGGTGGGCTGAGTTTCGGAAAACAAAAGGTGGCATTAAACTGCACACTTTGTATGATGTGAAAACATCAATTCCAACGTTCCTGTATATCTCAAATGCCAAAATGCACGATGTCAATGCACTTGATTTGATCCCATATGAGCCCGGAAGCTTTTATGTGATCGACAAAGCTTACATTGATTTTAAAAGATTGTACCATCTTCACCAGCAGCGGGCTTTCTTTGTTACACGGGCAAAAGATAACATGCGATTTAAGCGGATGTATTCAAACCCAGTTGACAAAGCAACCGGAGTGAAATATGACCAAATCGGCAAGCTGGAAACTTACTACCCAAGCAGGGATTATCCAGAGAAGCTTCGAAGGATAAAGTACTATGATTGTGAATCAGATAAGGAACTAATATTCCTTACCAACAACATGGAACTTAAACCTACAGAAATAGCTTATTTGTACAAAAAGCGCTGGGAAGTAGAACTGTTCTTCAAATGGATGAAACAGCATCTCAAGATAAAATCCTTTTGGGGTACAACCCTCAATGCTGTGAAAATCCAAATGTATTGTGCGATCATCGCATACTGCCTTGTTGCAATAATTGGTAACAAATTGAAAGTTGACCGCTCAATCTACGAAATCCTACAAATCCTTAGCATATCTCTACTCGATAAAACTCCTGTAAGAGAAGTACTTACGAAATACGATTACAAAAATGTCAAAGAACTAAAAAATAAACAATTAATAATCAGCGGGTTTTAAGTACCCGCTAATGTTACAATTTAAAGCTTGAAACTATGTATTTGAAACTAATTTTATATTTCCTGACCTGGCCGGCACTAATTGTTTTGTCGTATCATTTGGTCAAGTATTTTGTGAAAAAATATAGCGATGTACTGGAGAGAGTAGAAGAGTAAACTTTCTTTACTGGAGATAAATCAAGGTCATGCCAAGTCGGTATGGCCTTATTTTTTGATCACCCTTAAGAGAACTGAGATCAAAATGTAGCCGATTATAATTAATGGAATAGCATAATATTGGAGCAGGATAGCAAGTACTACAGAAAATGCGATAAACAAAAAGCGAACCTCGTTGCCTGTCCATTTCAGATGCTTGAACTTCATTGAAAACATAGGAAGTTCTGAAATCATTAGAGCGGAGAGAAGTGCAATTGTTGTGAGTAGATTAAACCGATTGAGAATGATCTTTTCAATGACTGGGCTTGTGCCTAGTTCCAGGATGAGACCGAGTGATGCGTAAAAAATAGCATTGGCCGGTATGGGTAGTCCCAGGAAACTCTCGCTTTGCCGGGTATCCAGGTTGAATTTTGCCAACCGAAATGCTCCGGAAATAGGGACAAGCAATACTGAAAATAAAAAGATCCACTGTAATGGAGTCGCATCAATTTCAAAAATGGGTTGATTGTTTTGAAACAAGGCTAGTTCGAGCATGGTAAATAGCATGGCAGCCGGAGCCAGTCCAAATGATATCAAGTCAGCCAGTGAGTCCAATTGTTTGCCAATTTCAGAATATGCGCCTAATAAACGTGCAGCCATCCCATCTAAGAAATCAAATACCGCGGCAGCAAGAATAAACACGGCTGCCCAGCCTAACTGTCCTTCTATTCCAAAGAAAACAGCCAAGCTTCCCGCCGCAAGATTCATTGAGGTAATGAAATTAGGAACCCAAAAAAATAATTCACTGACTCGTCTCATTAGCTTAACTCCCCAATTATAGTTTGTGACCCCGTGACTTTATCGCCAAGTTTTACTTTAATTTCAGTGTCGAGCGGTAAATACAAATCAACGCGACTACCAAATCGAATAAAGCCCATTTCCATATCCTGTGTAACCAGTTGCCCAACATGCAGGAAGTTTAGAATACGCCGCGCCATTGCTCCGGCAACCTGATTGGCCATGATTTCACGTCCGTCTTTTAGCTTGATGGCAACGCAGGTTCGTTCGTTCTCCTCGGCCGATTTGTCTTTGAACGCAGCGTAAAACTCACCTTTTTTATGCTTCACAAAGGTGATGGTTCCGGGAGCCGGAATCCAATTGATATGCACATTTAAAGGAGACATAAAAATAGAGACCTTCTTGCATTTTTGATGGAGGTGCTCGTTTTCTTCGGTTTCTTCAATAGTACAAATTTTGCCATCAGCCGGAGCTAATACTTGTTTGCTGTTGAGTGTAATTTTGCGATCAGGATATCTAAAAAACTGAAGGACAAGGGCTAGTAGAATTAATGTGCCAAAGGAAATGATTGATCCCACAATAGCGCATGATGCTAATAGCCAGGTCGCAAGGTTTATTATAAGAACGATTATTATTGTATTTCGAATAATCGGTTTTCCCGCCGGATGAAATTTCATAATGTCAATGTATGTAATGTCAATAGTTGTCTGAATGTTGATCCATTAGAATAACATTCGTTTTTGTCAGTGCAAAAATAAGGAAATAAATCAATGCCGTGTTTATGGAGTTGTTTTTAACAAACGAATTATAAGAATTTATAATTAATAGTGACGTAATTCTGATTGATTTCAGGTGAAGATTTTGAGATAAAGGACAATGATGGGAACGGCAAAGAAGATACTGTCGAACCGATCTAAAATGCCTCCATGACCGGGCAGAAAGTTGCCGCTGTCTTTCAAGTTGAATTGCCGTTTGAAAAGTGACTCTGTTAAATCGCCAAAAGTTGAAAACACAACAGTGAGCAAAGCGATTGCGATCCAATGGTGAATTGCAATTTCAGGAATAAATTTGCTTGAAATAAGAACCGCAATGCCAACAGCCGACAGTGCTCCACCGATCGCTCCTTCCCATGATTTTTTTGGTGAAATTCGCTCGAATAATCGATGCTTTCCTATGCTTACTCCGAACAGGTAGGCACCCGAGTCATAGGTCCAAATAATTGCAAATAGCGCCAGTAAAAGCGATGGATTGTAAATGTTGGCTGAAGGAAAGACCAATAGGCAGATCATGCTTATTGGAAGGGCAATATATATGAGTCCGAGGACACCGGCGGCCATATTTTCAAACGGAAAATCTTTTCCTCGATATAGCTCAGCAATAAAAACTAAAAGAAAAATTGGAATGAGGCAGTAGTAGGCTATTTGCGGTAAAATACCTTTCCCAACCAGAAAAAAGGAAACAAAAAATAGAATGCCAATGGGGACGACCACAATCTGGTTTGGAGAAATAGGGGCTTTCTTAAAAAAGCTAAAAAACTCACGAAGTCCGGTGATTATAACAGCTAAAAAAAGCGCGCCAAAGGCATACTCACTCAGCAACAGACTCCCAATAACAACCGCAGTGAAAGCAATTCCAGTAAGCGTTCTGACAAAAAGGTTTTTCAACGTTTGAGCTTTTTGAGGATTTTCTCTGCGTTTTTTTGATCTTTTTGGTTCACATAAAGCTCGACAAGACCGATACTTGGTATGACAGAATCATGCTGATTAAGAGTGAAGGATTCAACACCATGTTCATCCAATAATTCCTGAGCAATCTTTACCTGATATTCCTGATCGGAGGAATAAACAATTACTAAATCTTTTTCCATAGCCTGATTCTTAAAATAGTTCGTCAGCTAAAAGTACGAATAATTTTTTGGGACCATGCATTCCCATGACCAATGTTTTTTCAATATCTGCGGTACGGCTAGGACCGGTGATGTTGGTAATCATACTTGGAAATTGGTCTGGATATTTCGTTTCTATTTTGGTTAATGCATCATCCAGGAAGCTAACTAGCTGATCTTTACTTGCCAGTACAATGTGGCACTCAGGAAAAACATTTAGTCGACGACCGGATCTCGAGGCTGAGCTGACTAAAATAGACCCAAGGTGTGCAACTAAGTATTCACAGGTTGTTATACCCACGCCAACGTGCTCAAAATCATCCAGCGAATTTTTATATGCCATATTCCCATTTAGGACATCCTGTATTTTAGGCTCCAAACACACAAGGTGTTCAAGCTTTTCTGATTCAAACAGTTTTTTTAATTCAGGAATTACGGCATTAAGGTTTTCGATGCGGAGAACTTTACCTCCAATCAGTTCAAGGTTCGTTTGGAAACAGTCAACTAGATTTTTGTCCAGTGAAGGGTAAATTGGAGATTTGAAATCGGGACGGGCTAAATGTTGCCCGTCCCTTTTATTTTGAGTTTCCTGTAATCTATTTAGTATTTTTGCTCTTGATGAGTTCATTGTAATTGAAATTACACTGAAGTTGCTTCGTTGGGCTCTTCTTTCGACGGTATTGATTTAATGACTTCTTGCTTTTCTGCTGTCAATTCTTCTCTTACCCAAGGTCTTTTACCAAATATTTCTTCCAGGTCTTCACCAAAAATAACTTCTTTTTCCAGCAGGCGAGCTCCGAGTTTTTTGTGGCCATCAGCGTTATCTTTCAGTACTTGTAATGCCCGTTTGTATTGCGCATCGATCAGTACTTTTGCTTCGGCATCAATCAGTTCGGCTGTTTTTTCGCTGTATGGTTTCGTAAAACCATAGTCGTTTTGGCCGGTTGAATCATAGAAACTAACATTTCCAACTTTTTCGCTCATCCCAAAGATGCTAATCATCGCATAAGCTTGTTTGGTAATTTTCTCCAGATCGTTTTGAGCACCTGATGAAATCGTTCCAAAAATAATTTCTTCGGCGGCTCTTCCTCCTAAGGCTGAGCACATCTCGTCAAGCAGTTGTTCTTTTGTTGTAATCGATCGCTCTTCGGGTAAATACCAGGCAGCTCCCAGTGCTTTTCCGCGAGGAACAATGGTTACTTTCACCAATGGATGTGCATGCTCGAGCAACCAGCTAATTGTAGCGTGACCTGCTTCGTGGTAGGCAATTCGTTCTTTTTCCTCCTTCGAAATAATTTTATTTTTCTTTTCTAAGCCGCCGATAATACGGTCAACGGCATCCAGAAAGTCTTGGCGACCAACATTGTCACGTTCTTTTCGGGCTGCAATCAGAGCTGCTTCGTTACACACGTTGGCAATGTCGGCACCCGAAAATCCGGGTGTTTGCTTGGCCAGGAATTGGGCCTCCACCTCATCTGATAATTTGATGGGGCGCAAGTGAACTTTGAAAATTTCACCACGCTCATTCAGGTCGGGCAATTCTACGTGTATTTGGCGGTCGAAACGCCCGGCACGCATTAAGGCGCGGTCAAGCATGTCTGCCCGGTTTGTTGCAGCCAGTATAATTACCCCGGAATTGGTGTCGAAACCATCCATCTCGGTAAGTAGTTGGTTTAGCGTGTTTTCGCGCTCGTCGTTTGAGCCCATGTTGGGATTTCTACCTCTGGCACGCCCAATGGCATCAATCTCATCAATGAAGACAATACATGGTGCTTTTTCTTTAGCTTGTTTAAATAAATCCCGAACACGTGATGCTCCAACTCCGACAAACATTTCGACAAAGTCGGAACCCGACATGGAGAAAAACGGTACGTTGGCTTCGCCGGCAACTGCTTTTGCCAACAATGTTTTACCAGTTCCCGGAGGTCCAACCAAAAGTGCACCTTTAGGGATTTTACCACCCAGTTTCGTATATTTTGCAGGGCTTTTTAAGAAGGAAACAACTTCTTCAACTTCCTGTTTTGCTTCAGCTAATCCGGCAACCTCTTTAAACGTAGTGCTAACGCGTGAGTCTTTATCAAAAACCTTAGCTTGCGATTTCCCGACACTGAATATATTTCCAGCACCTCCAGCACCTCCAGTACCTTTGCTCATACGGCGGAAAATCCACCACCAAATAGCAATGATGAGCAGAAAAGGAAGTATCCAGCTTAATATTTCGCTAAAATAATTGTGAACAGTTTGATACTCGACGGGAACTTTATCCGAATCGTTAAAATTAGCTTGCGCTTCTTGCAGGTTGCTTTCAAAAGTTTCAACTGATCCGATGGTAAATACGAAATGAGGACCAAATTTTGAAGGGGCACCAAGGCCGGTGTTTAATTTGTCAGCATAGTCATCATAGCTCGACTCTTTCAGGTATATTTGAGCTTCCTCCCGGTTAACCACAACAATTCGTTCAATGTCATGCTGTTCCAACATGTCGTTTTTAACCTCGTTCCAGGTTGTTTTTACAGGTCCACCGCCAAAGCTGAAATACTGGATTGCCAGAAAAATGACAATTACGATTCCATAAATCCAATAAGGATTAAATTTTGGTGGCTTTCCCCCGGGTTTAAAATTTCCCAAATTAGGACGCTGTTTATTCTTTTTATTGTTATCTGCCATTTCGTCTAATTTTCTGTTTGTATTTTTTCTGTGGCTGCATCAGCCCAAAGGTTTTCTAAATTATAATGTTTTCGAGTTTCATGTTGAAATACGTGTACCATGACATCTGCATAGTCTAACAAAACCCAAACTGAGTTTTGGTAACCATCCTTGTGCCAGGCTTTTTCTCCTACCATCTCTTCAACTGTTTTTTCTACTGAACGTGCAATAGCATCAACTTGGGTGGTTGAGTTCCCATGACATATGATGAAGTAATTACATTCCGAATGATTTATTTTTGTCAAGTCTATTTTCACAATGTCTTTCCCCTTGATCTTATGAATCCCTTCAAGAATAGCGTTTAACAGCTGTCGACTATCTTTTCCTATTGGCGTTTTCTGCATAGATTTATTTTAGAACTACAAAGATAAATTTTTTCACTTATTTTGACGATTTTAAATGCATTAGGTAACAACCTGAAATAAGCATCAATACAGTAACGATTTTAAATTCCGATTGTTCTTTATTCAGATTCAGGTGTTACTTTTTATTTAAAAATCGGAAACGCTTGAAAATCTATAAAATAGCTTATTTTAAAATGCGAATTAATTTTTTGAACTATGTGTCAGTATATCGGTAAAACCATCGTTAAAGTAGATCGAACCGAGAGTACCAATAACTATGCCATCGGTCAAGTGTATGAAAATGAAGTAGAAGAGGGGACTGTCTTTTTGGCACATGACCAAACTGCCGGACGTGGGCACTTTGCAAATAAGTGGGAAAGTGAAGCTGGAAAAAACCTGACCTTTTCAATTTTTATTCAGCCTGCTTTTTTGCCAGTTTACCAAACATTTATGCTCTCAAAGGTTGTTTGCCTTGGAATTGAAAACTGTTTGAGTAAATTTATTGACGACGTAAAAATAAAGTGGCCCAATGATATCTATGTAAATGATCGAAAAGCGTGTGGCATTTTAATTGAAAATGGAATTATGAATAGCCAAATTCGGCAGAGTGTTATTGGTGTTGGACTAAATGTCAATCAAGCTCGCTTTTACTCTGATGCCTCTAATCCGGTGTCGTTAAAACTTATTTCAGGAGAGACCTACGATTTAGATGCGCTTTTGAAGGAGGTTCTTCAATCGATCGATTATTATTATGCGCAGTTGGTTGCGGGAAAGTTTGAATACCTCGATCAGGAGTTTCATGACCGACTATATCGATTTGATGAATGGCACGCTTTCAAGGATGAAAATCACCATTACACAGGGAAAATTACAGGAGTAAATGAGATTGGGCAACTCAGGATACAAGAGAAAGATGGGCCAATGCACGAGTATCATTTTAAGGAAGTGGTATATCTGTAGCATGATTGCACCGACATTTACTTAAGATGATTATTAGCGGATACAGAATTTGGGTAGTTTCATTGAACAAGGACATAGTGGACACCGTTATTTTTTTTATAATTTCATCTCGCCGGAATAATAGACATTGACTTGTCGTTTTTTATCCGACTTATTTTTTTTGATGAAAATTGATACAGAATATAATAAAGACAAAATATGTACTCTTGGTTTGTTGAATTGAGTCCGATCACACAAGCTTTGCTTGCAACATTATTTACTTGGTTTGTAACAGCACTTGGAGCTGCGATGGTTTTTTTCTTCAAAAAAATTAATCGGAAAGTATTGGATGGAATGCTTGGATTTGCAGCAGGAGTGATGATTGCTGCCAGCTTTTGGTCCTTGCTTGCCCCAGCTATTGAGTTGGCGGAAGAAACCACAAATTCACCATGGATCCCAGCAGTAATTGGCTTTTTGTCCGGAGGAGCTTTTTTATGGCTAGCCGACCAGTATCTCCCACACCTTCACCTTGGGTTTCCGAAAGAAGAAGCCGAAGGGATACCAACATCGTGGCGTCGGAGTGTGCTGCTGGTTATGGCAATTACCTTGCACAATATTCCCGAGGGACTGGCAGTAGGTGTGGCTTTTGGTGCTGTTGCTGCCGGTATTCCTGCCGCTTCGTTGGCCGGGGCAATTGCATTAGCCATTGGTATTGGCATTCAAAATTTCCCCGAGGGTGCAGCTGTGTCTGTTCCTTTGCGCCGGGAGGGAATGTCGAGAACAAAAAGTTTTATGTACGGACAAGCATCCGGTATTGTTGAGCCCATTGCCGGCGTAATTGGAGCTGCTGCTGTTTTACTGATGCGCCCAATATTGCCATACGCATTATCTTTTGCTGCCGGAGCAATGATTTATGTGGTTGTTGAAGAATTAATTCCCGAGTCACAGTTGGAGAAAAACACTGATATTGCCACAATTGGTGCCATGCTTGGTTTTGCTGTTATGATGACTTTAGATGTTGCTTTGGGCTAATTTTCAATCAAACTTCCTGTAGTAATAAGCTTTTAAACATATTTCCTTTCGTGAACAATTCGAATCATTGAGCGTAACACTATTCAATTTTATTTAAATCAGAAAAGCATGAATAGTGTAATTGTTGGTACCTGGAAGCTTTTATCTTTTGAGCTTCAGAAAGAAAATGGAGAATTGAAATATCCGTTCGGGAAAGATGCAATTGGGTATGTGAATTACACCGCATCGGGTCATTTTTCGGTTCAATATATGCCAAAAGAACAAGATCAGAGCAACTTAAAAGGAATTTCCTATTTCGGCAGTTACGAATACAACCGGGAAAAGGATTATATCATTCATCATGTTGAGGGATCGTTGTTTCCCAATGACGAAGGTTTGGACAAAATACGGAAGGCTCGGTTTAGAGGTAAAAGCCTCAAGTTAACTTGCCCACCAATGAGTTGGGGTTCGGATGAGGATTTGATAGCAACAATCAGTTTTGAAAAACAAGAGGAATTACCTCCGGTTCGAGTCGTTTTTTAGTCTTTTTTTCGCAAGGTCAAGTTCAATAACCAATCAAGCTGGAAAAGAAGTACGAGAGCAATACCAATTTGAAGAAGATAGGCTAGTTTTTTCAGCGGAATTCCAATGAGTTGGTAGTCCATTGTAGAGGTTAGACTTGTAATCAGCAAGCCAAAAAACAAGCCCAGAAAAAAGAAGACCCAGGCAATACGAGTACTTTTTTGGACGGAAGTTTTTTGCTGCTTTTCCTCGTAAATTTTGTCCATCATCCGATCTTCAAAATCCTCGAAAGGCATTTTAAAGGCAGAATGTCTCATCATGTCTTTTATGAATCTGTCTTCTTTTTTTAAATTCTCCATATCAAGTTGCTTTGTATTCGTTTTGCATCAATTGTTCAACAATAGCCAGCATGTTTTTTCTCCCACGGTGGAGGATCACCCGAATATTGGATTCTGACCATCCTGTTTCTTCTGAAACTGTCTTGGCATCTTGTTCTTCCAGATAAAACAAGCGAAGTACCAAACTTTCTTTTGGTGAGAGTCGTTTTAGTGATTCCTGAACCAGAGCAATCTGCTCTTCGGCGCTCAGTCCAACGAAGCTTTCTTCTGTCGGTTCCTGGTCGAAGAAATTATCGGTGTAAAAATGTTCTTTCTTTTCATTCCTTATTCGTTGAAATGCCTCGTTGATAACAATGCGATAAAACCAGGTTATAAAACTCGAACGTCCTTTAAATGACTTAAGATTTCTGAATACTTTAATAAACGACTCCTGGACGACCTCTTCAGCCCAAAACTCATCTTTTACGATTGAGATGGCCACAGTAAAAGCCAGATCCTTGTAGTTAGTTATAAAATACCTGAATCCTTCCGTGTCACCGTTCAATACCTTTTTGATGTAAAGGTCGTCCATTCGTGACTTCTAGTTTTTACTTGGTTTGTCGATGTAGTGCGCAATTACCATAGATATGCCTCCAAATAGAATTATTGATGCTGCTATAACCATGCCGTCTGTTCGCTTTACGAATTGTTCCAGTACCGGGTTCATCATCATTAGTACCGTTAATGTAAAACCAAAGCCAACTCCGGTGATTAGCATCCCCAATTTTAACCAAGGGAACCGAAATCGAAATTCACGTTTGGCATAAATTTCAGAAACATCCTTGTCCCGCTCAATCAGAGCCATTCGTTCTTTATTTCGAGCCTGCAGAAAATAATACCATCCAAAGAAAATACTGGCAAAAAAACCAAGCCAAATTAATGCTAACATCAAGTCTTCCATTGTTTTATTTTTTAAGTTTTGCCCCTTTGATGCAAGCTAGTAAGAAATGTTACAAGAAAAGGCGAGTAATTGCAAAAAAAGACTTTTGGTTTTTTAGAGTGCGGGATATTAAACGGAAAAGAAGAATAATCAGTTTTTTTATAAAACGGATAACTCCATCTTTTTATTAAGAATCGTAAAATAAATGGCGTTTAAATTTTCAGTTTAAAATTAAATTGTCATATTTGCAGGAAATCATTGAACAAATGACACACGTTAGCTCTATTTCTATTCTCGGTATTCTACTCGGTATTCTACTATGGATGCGGTAATGAGAATGGTATGGAGTAACTAATAATAAAAAATAGACATAAAGCCATTCTCAAAAGAGAGTGGCTTTTTTTGTGGCGTAAACAAGAGTAACAGAAAATAAATAAATCATTTCATCATGAGCGACAGATTGTACATTTTTGACACAACCTTGAGGGACGGAGAACAAGTTCCGGGGTGTCAGTTAAACACGGTTGAGAAGATTGAAGTGGCCAAAGCTTTGGAGGAATTGGGTGTCGACGTAATCGAGGCTGGATTTCCAATTTCAAGTCCTGGCGACTTTGAATCAGTAGTCGAAATTTCAAAAGCGGTAACCTGGCCAACGATTTGTGCCCTTACCCGCGCAGTAGAAAAAGACATTGATGTTGCCGCCGAATCCCTCAAATATGCAAAAAAGGGACGGATTCATACCGGAATTGGAACATCACCTTACCATATCTACCATAAACTCAATTCAACTCCTGAAAAAATTCTTGAACGTGCTGTTGCTGCAGTAAAATACGCTAAAAAGTATGTCGAGGATGTGGAGTTTTACGCCGAGGATGCCGGTCGTTCGGATAACGAATATCTGGCTAAAGTCGTTGAAGCAGTTATTAAAGCCGGGGCAACGGTTGTTAATATTCCTGATACAACGGGTTATACCATGCCCTATGAATTTGGTGAAAAAATCAAATACCTGATCGATAATGTTCGTGGTGTTGAGAATGCAATTCTATCAACCCATTGCCATAACGATTTGGGAATGGCAACAGCCAATACAATAGCCGGAGTTATAAATGGAGCTCGTCAGGCTGAAGTAACTATTAACGGAATTGGCGAGCGTGCCGGAAATACATCGTTGGAAGAAGTGGTGATGACCTTAAAGAGCCGTTATCAGGTGTTGGGTCTCGATACGAATATCAATACCAAGAATATCTATAAAACCAGCCGATTGGTTTCGAACTTGATGAATATGCCGGTGCAGCCAAACAAGGCGATTGTGGGGCGTAATGCTTTTGCTCACTCGTCGGGTATTCACCAGGATGGTGTATTGAAGAATCGTGAGAATTATGAAATCATCGATCCCAAAGATGTCGGTATCAATGAATCGTCGATTGTGCTGACTGCCCGAAGTGGACGTGCTGCATTGAAGCACCGTTTGGAAGTGATGGGCTATGAGTTGACCAAAGAGAAGTTGGAAGACGTTTATGAGAAATTTCTGGAGTTGGCTGATAAGAAAAAAGACATCCGTGATGATGATGTTGCTTTATTGGTAGGCGATGCCGAGCAGAAGGAACGTCGCGTAAAACTGGAGTTCTTGCAAGTGGTAACCGGAAAGTCGTTGTTGCCAATGGCTTCCGTTCGAATAAATGTTGCCGGAGAACTATTTGATGCAACAGCATCGGGTAACGGTCCTGTTGATGCAGCGATCAATGCGGTGAAGCAAATTATTCGTCGTCAGGTAACCTTGGAAGAATTTTTGATTCAGGCCATTACTCGTGGAAGCGACGACGTTGGTAAGGTGCATATGGAACTGGACTTTGATGGCGTGAAATTTTTCGGATTCGGAGCTCATACCGATATTATCACAGCATCGGTCGAAGCTTTTATTGATGCCGTAAATAAGATTCCGGTAAAATAATCAAGTATAATTTAACAAAAAACGATAATAAATTGGAAGCAAAAACTTTATTCGACAAAATTTGGGATACTCACGTAGTGAAGCAAGTAGAAGGAGGCCCAAATGTATTGTATATCGATCGTCATTTTATTCATGAAGTGACTAGTCCAGTTGCATTTTTGGGCTTGAAAAACAGAGGATTGAAAGTGTTTCGCCCAGATCAAACTACCGCGACACCAGATCACAATGTTCCAACAATTGATCAGGAGCTGAGTATCAAGGACGAACTTTCGCGTAAGCAGGTAGACATGCTGAAAAGTAACTGCGAAACACATGGTATAACTCATCATGGTTTAGGAAGCGAAGGACACGGAGTTGTTCACATTATTGGGCCTGAAATGGGCTTAACACAACCTGGTATGACCATTGTTTGTGGCGATAGTCATACTTCTACGCACGGAGCTTTTGGAGCAATTGCTTTTGGAATTGGTACCAGCGAGGTGGAAATGGTGTTGGCCAGTCAGTGTATCATGCAGCCAAAGCCAAAGAAGATGCGTGTTACAGTTGATGGAGAACTGAGTAAAGGTGTAACGTCAAAAGATATCGCACTTTACATTATCTCGCAAATCTCTACCAGTGGTGGAACAGGTCATTTTATTGAATATGCAGGATCAGCGATTACCAGCCTGAGCATGGAAGCGCGGATGACACTTTGTAATTTGAGTATTGAATGCGGTGCTCGTGGTGGAATGATTGCTCCGGACGAAACGACATTCGAATATGTAAAAGGACGTGAGTTCGCTCCAAAGGGAGAAGAATGGGATAAAACGCTTGCCTATTGGAAAACGTTGAAGTCTGATGACGGAGCGAAATTTGATACGGAGTATCATTTTGATGCGGCGGACATTGAGCCCATGATAACCTATGGAACAAATCCGGGAATGGGAATCGGAATTACTCAGTCAATTCCTACTGGTAGCGAAATGGAAGGAACTGATAAAACAACTTTCCTGAAGTCGTTGAAGTACATGGATTACCAACCGGGAGATGCAATGACAGGCAAAAAGGTGGATTACGTATTTCTTGGAAGTTGTACCAATGGTCGTATTGAAGATTTCAGAGCTTTTGCTGAATTTGTAAAAGGGAAGAAAAAAGCCGACAATGTTAATGTTTGGTTGGTTCCGGGCTCACAAGCCGTTGAAAAACAGATTCTTGCTGAAGGACTGGATCAAATTTTCGAAGATGCAGGGATGGCGCTTCGTCAGCCCGGTTGTTCGGCATGTTTGGCAATGAATGATGATAAAATTCCGGAAGGAAAATACGCGGTATCTACGTCAAACCGAAATTTTGAAGGCCGTCAGGGGCCAGGTGCCCGCACGATGTTGGCCAGTCCATTGACAGCAGCCGCCGTTGCAGTAACCGGAGTGATAACAGACCCACGGGAATTGATGTAATCGAAAGTGGGCTTTCATTAATTTTAAAATTCAAAAGATAAAATGGCATACGATAAATTTGTAACATTAACTTCTACGGCAGTTCCGTTGCCTGTGGAGAATGTGGACACCGACCAGATAATACCAGCGCGATTTTTAAAAGCTGTGGAGCGTAAAGGATTTGGCGATAATCTGTTTCGCGATTGGCGATACGACAAGTCAAATCAGCCAATAACTGACTTCCCGTTGAACGACACTAAGTACACCGGAAAAATATTAGTTGGAGGTAAAAACTTCGGAAGTGGATCGAGCCGTGAGCATGCTGCATGGGCGATTTACGATTTTGGTTTCCGGGTAGTTGTCTCCAGCTTTTTTGCTGATATTTTTAAGGGCAATGCTCTGAATAACGGGCTGTTGCCGGTTGTTGTTACTCCAGCTTTTTTGGAGAAAATATTTAAAGCAATTGAAAGTGATCCATCCACCGAATTTGAAGTGGATTTGGAGAAACAAAAATTTACCCTGCTGGCTACCGGGGAGGCTGAAGAATTTGAAATCAATCCATATAAAAAACACTGTTTGCAAAATGGATTGGATGATATAGATTTTCTTGTTGACTCGAAAGAAGATATCGAAGCATTTGAAAATAAATAAACGCGTAATGACGGGAAAAATGGTTGAAGTAAAAGACCAGGAACTTAGTATAATGGACACAACCTTGAGGGATGGAGAACAGACTTCGGGGGTGTCGTTCACGGATACTGAAAAGTTAAGTGTCGCAAAAGTGCTGTTGGAAAGTGTAAAAGTTGATCGTATTGAAATTGCGTCAGCTCGTGTTTCTGAAGGCGAATTTGAAGCAGCCCGTCGGATTATGGTTTGGGCTAGTCAACTTGGCTATCTTAATCGCGTTGAGATTTTGGGCTTTGTAGATGGGAAAATCTCACTGGACTGGATTGACAGGGCAGGGGGAAAGGTGATTAATCTACTGTGTAAAGGATCTTACAAACATGTCAGCCAACAGCTGAGAAAGACACCGGAAGAACATATTGCAGATATTCAAAAATCGGTAGATTACGCTGACGAATTGGGTATTGCAGTAAATGTTTATTTGGAGGACTGGTCAAATGGAATGAGAAACTCTAAGGATTATGTGCACTTCATGGTCGGCAAGTTGAAAGAAATGAAAATTCAACGCATTATGTTGCCGGATACTCTTGGGATTTTAGATCCGGATGAAACATACATCTATTGTAAGGAAATGATTGAATCGTTCCCCGATGTTGACTTTGATTTTCATGCACACAACGATTATGACTTAGCAATTGCAAATGTTTTTCACGCGATTAAAGCTGGTATCCGCTGTGTACACACAACCGTAAATGGGCTAGGAGAGCGCGCAGGAAATGCACCTCTTTCAAGTGTGATTGCAACAATTAAAGATCACCTGAAAATGGAAACGAAGGTGAACGAAAGCATGTTAAACCGGGTTTCAAAATTGGTAGAGACTTTTTCAGGAATCAGAATTCCAACCAACAAACCATTAATCGGGGAGTTTGTATTTACCCAGTGTAGTGGAGTGCATGCCGACGGTGATAATAAGAATAATTTGTACTTCAATGATTTGTTGCCGGAACGGTTTGGACGTACCCGGTCATACGCTCTTGGGAAAACTTCAGGAAAAGCTAACATTAAAGCAAACCTAGAAGACATGGGCATTGAATTGTCGACTGAGGCCCTGAAAATGGTTACGAACCGGATTATTGACCTTGGCGATAAAAAGGAAACCGTAACTGCCGAAGATTTACCGTATATTGTTGCTGACGTTCTTCAAGAGAGTTTAGAACAAAAGATTCTCATCAATAATTATTCGCTGTCGCACGCCATGGGTTTAAAGCCCTCAGCAACGCTCAGCATACAGATTGATGGAAAAACATACGAATCAACTGAGTCGGGAGATGGTCAGTATGATGCTTTTATGAATGCATTGAAAAACATCTATCGTCGGTTGAAAAAGCCGTTCCCAAAATTATTGGATTACAGCGTAACAATTCCTCCGGGAGGAAAAACTGACGCATTAGTAGAATCGGTAATTATCTGGCAGCTCGATCGGGAGTTTAAAACCCGGGGGCTGGATTCTGATCAAACGGCAGCAGCTATTAAAGCTACAACTCGTATGTTGAATTTATTGGAGCATACGAACACTTAAAAAATAAGCCCCATGACCAGATTCTCCAAACAAGGGAAAATTCATTTTCCTAAAAACAAATTCTTTCGTCCACAAAGACGATCAGCTAACATTAAAGAAACTGTTATTATTGAAAAATGCTACTGTCCGAATGGACATTCGCTACTTGATGAAAACAGTAAATTTAGTGACCACCCCGGAATTAAAGTTAAGGTGATAAGAAATGGGGGAGATGAAGGCTTTTTAGTTTTAAGCCCTAAATTTGGAGATTACTCCAAAATGAGTATTGATATCACATTCAAAAATGGCGATTTGCTTGAAATGTTTTGCCCGGAATGCCATGTGAAAATTCCAATTTATTCAAGCTGTTACATATGCCACAATCATATGTTGACACTTTTTACGACCAAAGATAACTCCTATCAGCATTGTGTGGGAGTATGTCAAAAAGTAGGATGTCATAACTCAAAAATGGTTGAAAATGAACGATTGATATCAGTTATCAGATCTGGTATAAATAGGAATAATTAACAGAATAAATAAAAATGAAATTGAATCTTGCGGTTCTCCCTGGAGACGGAATCGGTCCTGAAATAACAGAGCAGGCCATGAAAGCGGTGAAAGCCGTTGCAGTAAAATTTAATCACGAATTAGAATACAAATACGCTTTAACCGGAGCAACGGCCATCGATAAAGTTGGTGAGCCTTATCCAGATGACACACACGAATTGTGTATGCAATCTGATGCGGTGCTGTTCGGAGCGATTGGTGATCCAAAGTACGACAATAACCCCAAAGCAACGGTGCGTCCGGAACAAGGCTTGTTGTTGATGCGTAAAAAATTGGGTTTGTACGCCAATATTCGGCCGGTTGAAACTTTCGAGTCGCTATTGCACAAATCACCGCTTCGTCGCGAGTTGGTTGAAGGAGCCAATTTTGTGGCTATTCGTGAGTTGACCGGAGGTATTTATTTTGGTGAAAAGGGCCGTAAAGATGATGGAAACACAGCTTTCGATACCTGTACTTATACCCGTGCCGAAATTGAACGGATTTTGAAGTTAGGCTATGAGTTTGCCTTGAAACGTAACAAAAAGTTGACCGTTGTAGATAAAGCCAATGTATTGGAAAGCTCACGTTTGTGGCGCGAGGTTGCCCAGGAGATGGCACCCAACTATCCGGATGTAAAAACCGAATACATGTTTGTTGATAATGCTGCCATGCAGATTATTCAATGGCCTAAAAACTTTGATGTGATGGTTACCGAAAACATGTTTGGTGATATACTGACAGACGAAGCCAGTGTAATTACCGGCTCTCTTGGTCTGCTTCCATCTGCATCTATAGGGATCCATACTTCGGTATTTGAACCTATTCATGGTTCGTACCCACAAGCTGCCGGAAAAGATATTGCAAATCCCATTGCAACCATCCTCTCTGCAGCGATGATGTTCGAATATGCTTTCAACCTGATGGATGAAGGAAAATTGATTCGCGATGCAGTTAACGCTTCGTTGGCTGAGAAAGTTGTTACCGAAGATATTGCTGAAGGTAAAGCGTTCAAAACTTCGGAAGTTGGCGATTGGATTGCTAACTATATTGGCAAAGCATAAATTATAAAATACACGAAATAACAAGAGAGGCTTTCCAATTTGGAAAGCCTCTCTTGTTTAAAACAATTTTAGTTCCTGAGGGTTCTTTTGTATAGTTTTACAATTCTAAACTACTAAAAATTAAACCATGAGAAACTTGAAAGCTGTGTTGACAGCATTGTTTTTATTTCTAGCATTTGCATCCTTTGCGCAACAAAAGGGTTGGGTGACTTTGTTTAACGGTGAAAATCTTGATGGCTGGATCCAAAAAAATGGTCAGGCAACCTATATAGTTGAAGACGGGATGATCGTTGGAACAACAACTAAAGACAGTCCTAACTCATTTCTATGTACGCAAAAGGACTATGGCAATTTTGAATTGGAATTCGATGTAAAATTATTGGATAATGAATTGAATTCCGGCGTACAAATCCGTTCAACGACAAAAGAACCAGAAGGAGACGAGAAGTTTGGTCGGGTTAATGGCCCACAGGTTGAAATTGAAGCCAGCGGCGAAAAAGGAGCAGAGGCCGGCTATATTTATGGCGAAGCTTGTGGTGGATGGATGACTCCCAAAGAAGAACTAATCCCTCATAAAACGTTTAGAGATGGAGCGTGGAATACCTATCGGATTGTTGCAAATGGGGCAAGAATTCAAACATGGATTAATGGAGAACCAATTTCAGACTTGGTTGACAAAGAGAAATTTGAATCTCATCCGAAAGGATTTATTGGCTTGCAGGTTCATGGTGTTGGGCAGCGCGGACCGTTTCAGGTAGCTTGGAAAAATATCAAGCTAAAGGAACTGGAATAACGAATTTTGGCCAATACAAAAAGGCTTTCTTTTTTACAGAGAAAGCCTTTTTTATATGTTTTCAGAAATTGCTCTTTCCCAAAAAAAAACAGAGCAGGATCTCTTTATTTTATCTGCTTAACTTTTACAGCTGTTGGCCCTTTTTGACCCATTTCTACTTCAAAGCTAACAAGGTTTCCCTCTTTAATTTCTCCTTCTACATTGTTGATGTGTACAAACACACTTTCCTTGGTTTCAGAATCACGAATGAAACCGTATCCTTTGGAGTCGTTAAAAAATGAAACAGTTCCTTTTCTTACCGGATCTTCTTTTGCATTCGGATCAGCTTTGGGAACACTAACTTCGATGTCTTCGATGTTGATTTCTTCTTTTTGTGTCGGATCGGGTGGAGTATCGGTAATATTGCCATTCGCATCAACATAGGCGATCATGTCGTCCAGGCTGTTCGACTTATCGCCGTCCTTTCTGGCTAAGCGTTTCTTCTCTTTTTCTTTTCTCTTCTTTTCTTTTTTATTCCGTACTTCTTTTTTGTTAAATGTTTCTTGAGATCTACCCATAAATTAAAATTCTCCAATTATAAATGTTACTATTTTTTAAGTTTTACTTTAGCAAAACCTCGTTCAGACTTTTACTGTGTAATTTTCCTTTTGTTACAGTAATAACAAGGATTATTTCAGAAGTTTTAAAAATTAGGATCATCCAAAGGGCTGCGGTCTATAAGCGAAGCAACTTGAAATAGTCTTTCGAACCTCAATTTTTGATCTGAAATTTCGGCTAAAGTTACAATTTTATTTGTTTGATTTATAATTTCAGTTTAAAGTTCCTTCGCATGTTATCTAGTTGTGACTTTTCGAACCGCTATCCGGCGTTTCACTTTTGTGGGTTTTAGACGAATCTGCGACCAGTCGATTGATTTCTTTTAACTCATTGTTTGTTAAATAGCGCCATTTTCCAACGGGTGTATCCAATGTAATATTCATAATCCGAATTCGCTGAAGTTCGGTGACATTAAATCCCAGGTATTCGCACATCCGGCGAATTTGCCGATTGAGTCCCTGAGTAAGGATAATGCGGAACGAAAACTTGCCGGTTTTTTCCACAAAACATTTACGGGTTACGGTATCTAGGATCGGAACCCCCATGCTCATCTGCTTAATAAAATCTTTGGTAACTGGTTTATCAACAGCTACCAGATATTCTTTTTCATGATGATTACGTGCTCGTAAAATTTTATTGACGATATCGCCGTCATTAGTCAATAAGATTAAACCTTGGCTAGGCTTGTCTAATCGTCCGATTGGGAAAATGCGTTTGGGGTAGTTGATGTAGTCGATAATGTTATTTTTTTCTACCCTGGTATCGGTTGTACAAACAATACCCACCGGCTTATTAAAGGCGATGTAAACCGGAGAATCATTTGGTGCCGAAATCAATTTGCCATTGACCCGTACTTCGTCGATGGCAGAAACTTTTGTTCCCATTTCCGGGACTTTCCCATTAATTGTAACCCGACCCTCTTCAATCAACTTGTCAGCTGCCCGTCGAGAGCAGTATCCAACTTCGCTTAAGTATTTGTTGATTCGGGTTAAAGATATTTCAGTCATGCAATATCGTTGAAATAATTAACATGTATTTTGATCTGGTATTTGAATAGCTGCACGTGTTTTCGCTATAATCAAGTTGTGTTTGCAGCGCATGTTATTCGTCAATTTTCAAGATTGTTCTTCCTTTTAATTTTCCTTCGAGCATCAATTTGATTTTTCCCTGCAGATCGTCGAGCGTTATTTCAGTACTTGTGTTAGATAACTGCTTTGGTTTCCAGTCTTGTGCAAGCTTTTCCCAGACGATCTCTCTGTATTTCATCGGATAATTCTGCGAATCGATACCTACGAGGGTGACGCCTCGCAGAATAAAAGGGAAAACAGTCAATTCTAATTTGGGTGAGGCCACGTTGCCACAACAGGTCACAGCTCCCATCGGCTTTGTCAACTTAATGACGTTCTCCAATATCACTCCGCCTACGGTATCAATTCCTCCGGCATACATGGGCTTCAATAACGGTTTCCGATCTAAGTTCTCAAACTCCTGTCGCAGGATTACTTCTTTTGCTCCTAATTTGTGTAAGTAGTCTCGTTCGTTTTCCTTTCCGGTAATGGCGACCACTTCATAAGCTAATTTGCTCAAAATCGATACACTTAGTGCTCCCACACCTCCGGTAGCGCCCGAAACAATAATCTTTCCATCTTCAGGTTTAACTAATTCCGTGAGACGATGTACTGACATGCCAGCTGTTAAGCCAGCTGTTCCGTATATCATGGCCTCTTTCATCGATAGGTTTTCGGGTAGCTTTACTGCCCAATCTGAGGGAACTTGAATGTATTCACCAAATCCACCATTGGTATTCATCCCCAAGTCATAACTCGTAACAATTACTTGATCACCTGTTTTGAAAGAAGCGTTGTCTGAATCTGCAATTGTTCCAACGGCATCAATCCCGGGGGTGTGTGGGTAATTTTTGGTTACTCCTTTGTTACCGGATGCTGAAAGTGCATCTTTATAATTTAATGAGCTGTATTGCACCTTGACACGTATTTCATCCTTATTTAAAGGTTCAAAGGGCATTTCTTGAATTGAACCAAGATAATTGCCGTTTTCTTCTTTCACTCGAAAGGCTTTAAATTTTGATTGGTCGTCCATCGTTTTCTCCGTTATTATTCATGTGCAAATATCAAAACAAATAAAATCTAAAACAAAAACTAATAGTTTATCATTCAATCGCAGCCAAGGGATTGCACTGCTGCACGATTAAATGAATGGCCTTTTTTTAGGACGAACACTTAGGTTAATGTTCGTTCGGTTGTTGAACCTTTCCAATTTGGCGTGTATCAATAGGAAAACAAACCGCCATGAATTATCAAAAATCTAAAATGCTCCTCGGATGGACTGTTTTCCTGATTTCTCTGCTTGTTTACGGATTAACCATTGAACCCACCTTGAGTTTGTGGGACTGTGGCGAATTTTTGGTTTCGGCCTATAAACTTGAAATTTGCCATGCGCCGGGAGCCCCTTTGTTTATGCTGTTGGGGCGGGTGTTCTCACTGCTCAGTTTTGGAGATGTGGAGCGAGTAGCCTTGCTGATCAACTGGGTGTCGGCTTTATCAAGTGCCGGAACAGTGATGCTGTTGTTTTGGATTTCAGCTTGGCTGATGGAGAAGTTTACACTAGAAAACCGCGCGGCAGTTTTGTTGGCTTCGGCAGTTGGTGCCTTAACATTTGCTTTTACCGATTCCTTTTGGTTTTCGGCGGTTGAAGCCGAAGTTTACGCTTTGTCATCCTTGTTTGTAGCTTTAGTTTTATGGGCTGCTACCCGCTGGGAACGCGAAGCCGACCAGCCAACTGCAAATCGTTGGATTTTGCTGATTTTCTTTTTCACAGGCTTGTCCATTGGCGTGCACTTGCTCAATTTGCTGGTGTTACCAACAGTGGCATTAATCATCTATTTTAAAAAGTATCGTTCTTCGCTAAAAGGGATATTCTTCGTTTTGGCAGGCTCTGGTTTGTTCATCATCATTCTCATGAAGGTTTTTATTCCCGGTATTTTTTCACTCGCTGGTCCGGTGGAACTTTTTGCGGTCAATCAACTTGGGTTTCCGGTAAATAGTGGCTTTTATGTTTATGTAATTTTGCTGGCTGCAGCCTTGTCGGCTGGCCTTTTTTATTCGCACAAAAAACAAAAGGCCGGGCTCAATCTGGGCTTACTTTGTGTTTTATTTTTGTTGGTTGGCTACACCTCGTATTTTGTTCCTTTTATTCGTTCTGCCGCCAATCCGCCAGTCGACCAGGGAAACCCCGAAACAACGTTTGAACTGATCAATTACCTGAATCGTGAAAATTATGGTAGCCGCCCTATTCTATATGGCGCAACATACGGTTCAGTTGCACGGTCGTATACCGACCGAACCAGTTATGAGTACGATGGAGAACAGTATTATCCGATTAAGCTAAACCCGGATATTAAGTATGAACCCGGAACAACGAGTTTTTTCCCACGCATGAATAGCAGGGAAGAGCAGCATTTAAAAAGGTGTGCCAAATGGGTTGATTTAAAAGGAAAGAAAGTACATATTCGAACCAAATCGGGTGAGGCAAAGCAAACGACAATACCAACATTTATGGAAAATTTGCAGTATTTCTGGCGCTACCAATTTGGACATATGTATTGGCGTTACCTGATGTGGAACTTTGTTGGCCGACAAAACGATATTCAGGGGTTTGGCGGCGTGGAGAATGGCAACTGGCAATCTGGTATATCCTGGATTGATCAGGCTCGATTGGGAGATTTATCAACTTACCCGAAAGAACTTCAGCAAAACAAAGCACACAATAGCTATTTCTTTTTGCCTTTGTTGTTGGGCTTGGTTGGCCTGTTTTTTCATTATCGAAAAGATAAACAGACCTTTCTGGAAATGATCTTACTTTTTGGGATCATGAGCATTGGCTTGGTTGTTTACCTCAATGAAATTCCAATTACACCGCGGGAACGTGACTACGTTTATGTGGGTTCCTTTTTCGTTTTTAGCTTGTGGGTTGGAGTAGGCGCATTCGCTTTTTTCGTTTTTTTGAAAGAAAGATTTCGAACTAATTCTGCGTTGGTCATAGTTGGACTGATAACAATGGCCGCCGGTCCGGGCATTTTGTTGCAACAAAACTACGATGATCATGATCGTTCGGGCAGATATACAGCACGTGATTTGGCCCGGAATTATCTGGAATGTTGCGAGCCCAATGCCATTTTATTTACACATGCCGACAATGACACCTATCCGTTGTGGTATTGTCAAGAAGTGGAAGGGATTCGGCAGGATGTGCGCATTGTGGTCATGCCCTATTTAAATGCGGGGTGGTACATGAAACAAATTCATCACAAAATATACGAAAATGAAGGAGTGAAATTGACCATTCCGGTGGAAAAGTATAGCAAAGGTGAAGTTGATTATTTGCCAATTGTACCGCGAATCAGCAAAGAGCAGGCTATTGATAAGGTGCTGGATTTTGTGGCAAACGACAGTTCTCAAACCAAGGTTAGGTTACAGTCGGGCGAGCGGGTTAATTTCATTCCCGTTTCAGAAATGTATTTGCCTGTGGGTGATAACAGGATTCCAATTGGAACCGACAAGAAATACCTCATGCGAAATGAGTTGGCCTTCTGGGATATTTTGAGTTCGAATGCAGCTGAGCGTCCCATTTGTTTTACTTCGATTTCCGATGCTATCGAATACGGATTGCAGGATCACCTGAGTTATGACGGATTGGTGTACCGATTGGTGCCTGACTACCAGAAAAGTAATTCAGTAATTGATACCGGGATTGTAGATACTGATCGCTTGTATACCAACTTGATGAAGAAATGTAATTGGGAAAACATGGAAGATGCTGACGTGTATTTCGACTGGCACCATCGACGTTTGTTTGCCTCGGCACAAATTAGACTTTCTTTTTATCGACTGGCTCAAGCTTTGGTTAATGAGAATAGAAATGAGGAAGCACTCGAAGTAATCAATAAATCCCGGGAGATTATATCGTTTCGAAATTGGCCATTGGACTATTACTCCGTTTTAATGAACGATCTGTTTTTCAAAATGGGGGAGAAGCAGGTTGGAGAATCGGACCTAAAGCAGTTGAGCGAAAATTTGGAGGAGTGGATCAATTATTATCTAAATATGGAGAATCCCAAGCGTGTCGGTTTATCGCGCGACCTTCAATTGAAACTTTATTTATATCAGAATTTAGTAAGTAGAGCTGAGGAAAATCAGTTAGCATCATCGCATGATATGAAAGACAAATTGGCGGGATACTTGGCTCTGTTTGATAATTAGCAAGAGTTAAAAACAACATGTCCCTGAAAAACAAAAAGCTCGCCTTATTGAAAAGACGAGCTTTTTGTAATATGTAAGCTTTATTTGTGATTAAAGAACGCGATCGTTTGCTGATTTGGAATCCGTATGAAATAAGGTAGAATCCAAAACTAAATTTTGTTGAACTTGTGTGGAGTCAATTGGTGGAGTGTTTCCATTGGTTGATTTAAGCTCTGGCTTGATCATTACGAAGGCAAAAAGCACAGAGGCTACGACAGCTTTGGCTCCAAGTCCTTGCAACGAAAATATCCATCCGAAGAAACCGCCGAATGAATTTTGTCTGACTTTATTTCGGACTGACTCCAACATAAAAACATAATTAATGCGATATCCCACTTTGGGTGAAGGTTCACCAACATGATCTCGCCGAATCAGTTCTTCTATATGTTTTTCACTCATTGCTTTTGGATTTAAAATTCAATTTCACCTTTTAAGTGCTGAAATTTTTCAGCTAAATACTTTCGCGTGTAAAAAAGCCTCGACTTAACAGTTCCAGGCGCAGTTTCAAGCATTCCTGCGATTTCTTTTATCGGAAATCCCTCGCGGTAGTGCATAATAAATACCGATCGATGCTCCGGACTTAGCGAATCCAGACTTTTGAAAATTGAGTTGACTAATTTTTCTTCCGTAATTGACTCTGGTAAAACAGGGTTTACATGCTTGTCACCGTGATGAGTTTCCTTACGAACTTCCCTGCGGCGGTATTCATTTTTACAAAGGTTATATGCTACCGAAAATACCCAGGTTTTAAATGGGTAAGCAGGATTAAAACGTCCCGGTTTTTCAATAATTTTCAAAAACAGATCTTGTAAAAAATCGTTCGCTTGCGACTCCGAATTCAACATGCGAAAGAAATAATAGTACAGGCAGTCTTTATAGCGCTCATAGAGTTCGTTGAACGCTTCCTGATCGCCGTGTCGGATACTCTGCATCAACTTTTCGTCGCTTTTTATTTTCTTTTCTCTTCCGAACATCTTTTTTTCGGTTGTTTTAAAATCAGAAGAATTAAACTCAAGTACGTTCCAATAATAATTAGCGGGGCCAGGGTGATTCTTCGAAAACTGAAAATGTGTTCATCAAATTTATTGGGTTGATGATTATCCGGTCCGCTCATGAGAACGTAAGCTAAAGTTAGTAAAAGAAGGGCAAAAATTAGGCACAAATACTTCTTCCTGTCGAATAACATATCGCTTGTAATTAGTGTTGTTCTCTACAGTACACGCGAAAATAAGAAGGTTCAATTCAGACGAAGATAAAATGAAAACAGAATTGAATTAACTGATTATCATGAGGCGGGCAGAAGAGCGAAAACCGATACCGAAACGATTATCTTCCAAATATTAGTGCTGCTTCCGGTTAAAAAGAAGAATCTTCGTATTACACAATTTTTTTCCCATGAAATTCATTCGTATGAATCGACTGGTTCAACGAATACAGGTTGTCTTTAGTGACTTTCCCGGCCGCAACGATGGTGATTTTGATCGTTCCGAATGATGGGGTAGTTCCTCCCATAGCTAGGTTTTCGCATAGTTCAATGCGATCAGCTCCAGCTTTTTGAGCGGATAGGGCTTCGGCATAGCTTCCGATACGGGCTTCTTTTAGTAGTATGATGATGATTAATTTTGAGCATGTTCTACTTGAGCTAGTTTTAAGAAAGAACTTGCTGCCAGCCAGGCCGTAGAATAGGCGATTTGTAAATTATAACCACCGGTATTCGCATCCAGATCCATCACTTCTCCAGCAAAAAATAAATTTTTGATGAGTTTTGACTGCATCGTTTTGCCATCAATTTCGGATGTGCTAACTCCTCCTGCTGTAATAATTGCCTCGTTGTATCCTCGGTAGTCAACTACTTCAAAAGGCAGGTTTTTCATCAAAAGCATTATTTTTCGTCGTTCTTTTGAGTTTATCTGATGGCCTTGTTTTTTACCATCGAGTTTCAGGTAATCGAGAAAGACCGGGATCATTTTAGAGGGGAGCCATTCTTTGAAAATATTTTCAATTTGCTTTTTCCCGTTTGAAGCCAAATCACGAATTAACCGGGCATCGAGTTTGTTTTCGTCCAATGCAGGTTTTAGGTCGATCGTAATTTGAACGTTGCTTTTTTTATCCACTTCATCAACAACCAAGCGACTCAGCGTTAAAATAATTGGTCCTGTCAATCCGTAATGCGTGAAGAGCATTTCACCAAATTCATCCTTCACTTTTTTATTGTTGACCCAAACACTGGCGTTTACATTTTTTAGGCTTAAACCTTGTAAATCTGCAGCTAAACTTCCTGAAGTCACTAGTGGAACCAAGGCCGGGCGTGTAGGTTGAATTGAATGTCCAAGCTGGCGAGCTAGTTCGTAGCCGTCTCCTGTTGAACCTGTTGCCGGATAGGATTTGCCTCCTGTGCAAATAATGACAGCCACTCCAGAAATGGTTTCGACTTCTCCTTTTCTGGCAATAGATACTCCTGTTACTGCGTTATTTTCAGTCGTTATCTTTTCTGCTTTCGACGAATAGATTATTTCTACCTGACGTTTTTTCACCCAATTCATTAAAGCATTAAGCACCTCCAAAGCGCTGTTGCTGGTCGGAAAGATGCGTCCCCCCCGCTCAACGGTGGTTTCTACGCCTTCGCTGTTTAGTAGGTTAATAATTTCGCTGGAAAAAAACGCGCCAAATGCTGATTTGAGATATTTGCCGTTCGGAAAAATGTTTTTGAAATAGCTTGATTGATGAGCATCATTACTAATGTTACATCGCCCTTTTCCTGTAATCAGAAGCTTACGCCCTGCCGATTTCATTTTCTCGATTACAAGCACTTTGGCTCCTAATTCGGCTGCTCGTCCTGCAGCAATGAGTCCTGCCGGACCTGCTCCTATTACAATTAAATCGTAAGTCGTGTTGTGTGTTTTTATTGCCATCAATTCAAATTATAAGCCCGTAAAATTAAGCCTTTTCGGTTAACTATAGCAGAAGGACTTTAACTAATGTGAATAGATAACTATTGTATAAGCAAAAAAAAAGCAACCCGGAGGCTGCTTTCATTAATATGTCGGTGTTGAATATTATTCTTCGGCAAGAAGATATTTATTAATGTTGTCTATAAACATTTTTTTCGTGTCTTCTTTTGTTCTTCCAATACCCGCCATCATGACAGGTTTTCCTTCTACCGGAATGTATAGAAAAGCAGGGATGCTTTTAATGCCAAATACTCCTGCCAGTTCCCGTTCCTTTTGAGTATCAATTTTATATACTTTTACTTTTCCGGCATATTCATTCGAAACCTCTTCCAGAATAGGCGATGCAATTTTACATGGACCACACCAATCTGCGTAAAAATCGATAATCACGGGTTTGTCACCCAGGAATTTCCATTCTTCGGGTGATTCTTCGTAGTTCCATACTTTCTTGACAAATTGGTCTTTCCCAATTAAACTTGTTCCACCATCATCGTTTTTCGATAGACTCGAAGCCTTTTCAACCCCTGTTTCTTTGTTGTTGTCACGGGTTTCTGTTGCACAACCGACTGTTGTAATTGCGGCTAATGCGACTATAACTAACAGCTTTTTCATTTTATTTCTATTTTTATTCATATATTTTCTATTATTTCATTAGACGTATATCGTTGTAATTTCTTATTTGACTCCATAACTAATGCAAATATATAGAAATGTGCATATCAATCATCATGCCATTCTAAATTTTATGAGTTTCATCAGATTCAAGTATTTTTTTTACATCTAACGCAACCAAAAGGTTCATGCATTTATCTAGTAACTGAACAATTAAATTTTGAAAAAGGAGAGGAAAAAATGAAAAAGCTTTTAAATTTTAGCTTAGTTGCCATTTTGGCACTTTTAGTGTTTGGTTGCGACATGAATGATGATGAGGGGTATTCTCTGGGAAACTTTTGGGTTGGATTTGGAATTATCGATGTTGATGGATCCGGCTACACAATTAAAATGGATGATGGAGAAGAGCTTTTCCCGGCAGATGGTTACTATCATTGGGACGAAGACGAGGACAGTACGCGTGTCTTGGTTAATTTCACGATCCTCGATGAGAAGTTGGTTGACGATGAGCATGAGGAGTATTATGTGCGGGTTAATTCAGTGCAAAAAATTCTATTTAAGGGTATTCTTGATATTACTGAGGAAACTGAAGATAGCATTGGAAATGATCCGGTACACGTGGAAGATGTTTGGGCTGCTAACAACATGCTAACTTTTGAGTTGGAATATTACGGAAGCGGCTTAACACACTACGTGAATCTGGTTAAGGAGCCCGGCGAATTTACTTCAGCTGACGAGCCAATTCAACTTGAATTGAGACACAATGACAATGATGATGAACCTGGTTATCAGATGTCGGCTTTTGTAACCTTCGATTTAAGTGCATTACAGTTAGTCGGTCAGGATTCAGTAACCTACAAAGTTACCGGTAAAGACTATGAAGGAGAAACCTACGAATACGAAGGAACTTATCGATATTGATGGGTGATTACGTCAATTGATTAAGATGATTGCATCCGTTTCTTTATGAAGCGGGTGCTTTTTTTTGAAAAAACGAGATTTGCATTAAGGAATCATTTTATTATTCTTTTCAAAAGTGTATTTTCCCCACCCACTGAAAAATCTATATATCCATGAAGAAAATTGTTACTTTGCCTGTTCTGACAGTATTATTTTATCTTGGAATAAATCAAAATTCGATGGCAGAAGAAAAGAAAACATATGTGCCGGAAACACCGGAGTTGAAATCAGATGTGATGACACCGGAGGTTTTGTGGTCGTTTGGTCGTGTTGGAAACCCGGAGTTGTCGCCAGATGGGCAGACTGTTTTATTCGATATTACTTATTATCAGATTGAGGAAAATAAGTCATACCGTGAGTTGTATACGATTCCTGTTGCAGGTGGCGAACTACAGCAACTCACCAATACTGCATTAAAAGAATCAGGTGCTCGGTGGCGACCTGATGGCAAAAAGATTGGTTATTTGTATGCTGAAAATGATGAAACACAACTTTGGGAGATGAATCCCGATGGTTCGGAGCCAAAGCAAATTAGCCAAATTGAAGGAGGAATCTCCGGTTTTAAGTATGCACCCGATCAAACGCATATTTTTTATGCAAAGGCTGTGAAGCTGGATGAAGACATTCACGACATGTTTCCGGACCTCCCAAAAGCTGATGCCCGGTTGGAGGACGATTTGATGTACAGACATTGGGACCGATGGCACGATTATACTTACAATCACATATTTGTTGCAGAGTATGGGGCGGGCGAAATAACCAAAGGAACTGATATTTTGGAGGGCGAAAAATTTGATAGTCCCGATAAGCCATTTGATGGTTTAGACCAAGTGGTTTGGAGTCCTGATGGTAAAAAGATCGTTTATTCGTGCAAAAAGCTAACGGGCAAAGCTTATTCTCTTTCAACCAATACCGATTTGTACCAATACGATTTGAAAACTGGCGAAACCAGGAATTTAACCGAGGAGAATAAAGGATACGACAAAAGCCCTGTTTTTTCGCCTGATGGAACAAAATTGGCATGGACCAGCATGGAACGCGATGGATATGAGTCGGATCAAACCCGTTTGTTTGTGATGGATCTGGCGACTGGGGAAAAGATCAATTATTCAAAAGGATGGGAACAAAATGCCACTCATTTGAGTTGGGCAGATGATGGGGAAACTATTTTTTTCATCAGCGATATTCATGCCACCGATGAAATTTATCAATTAACATTAACGGATGGAAAAATTACTCGACTAACGGATGGTGTGCACAATTACCAGTCGGTTGTTGAAACTCCAACTGGTCGATTGCTGGCGGCAAAAGTATCCATGTCGCAGCCAGCAGAATTGTATCTGGTTGACCCGAATAATGGGAAAGATGAGCCGTTAACATCAGTCAACGAAGGTTTGCTCAATCAACTGGAAATGGGCAAAGTGGAAGAACGTTGGATAAAAACGGTTGATGATAAAGATATGTTGGTTTGGGTGATCTACCCGCCTCATTTCGATCCGAATAAAAAGTACCCGGCCATTCTGTATTGCCAGGGAGGACCGCAGGGAACTGTTAGCCAGTTTTGGTCGTACCGATGGAATTTTCAGATGATGGCGGCCAATGGATATATTGTTGTTGCACCAAACCGTCGTGGCTTACCCGGGTTTGGCATGGAATGGCTGGAGCAAATCAGCAAAGACTATGGCGGCTTGAATATTCAGGATTATTTTTCCGCAATCGATCATGTTGCCAAGGAGCCTTTTGTTGATGAAGATCGCTTAGGGGCTGTTGGAGCGAGCTATGGCGGTTTTTCTGTTAATTATCTGGCCGGTCATCATGAAGGACGATTTAAGGCCTTTATTTCACATTGTGGTATTTTCAATTTTGATCAGATGTATGTGACCACCGAAGAAATGTGGTTTGAAAATTGGGATATTGGCGGTCCATACTGGGATAAAGAGAATAAAGCGGCGCAACGATCCTATTCATTTTCACCACACTTATTCATCGAAAAATGGGATACTCCGATTTTAGTTATTCACGGAGCGAAAGATTTTCGTATTCCTTACACGCAAGGTATGGGAGCTTTTAATGCTGCCGTATTAAGAGATATTCCCGCTCAGTTTCTTTATTTTCCGGACGAAAGTCATTGGGTGAGTAGTGCTCAAAATGGTATCCTATGGCAACGCGTGTTTAAGCAATGGTTAGATAAATGGTTGAAGTAAAAGCTAAGTTAACAGCATAAAACAACAAGAGCCGCGAATTACGCAGCTCTTGTTGTTTTTTCTATTTTTTGATGAATTTTCGAACTAGTGTTGCTGATTCTGTTTCAACCTTAAACAGGTAAAGTCCGGGTTTAAGATGTTGAACATGATAGCCAATTCGGTTCGACTGCATACCAACCAGAGATGCCTGAATTTTAGTTCCTAATGAATTGTATAGACTGATGTTGCCTTCATCTATTTTGAATCTGTTTGATGTCAGATAGACATATTCAGAACTTGGATTTGGATAGACAACTAAATCGCTGTCTTCGTATCTTAAATCATCTGCAGATGTGGCAATTGAGATGTCGGTGAAGTTTGTATTGTGACTAAAAACTACCGTTGTATCTCCTTGAACATCGTTAAGTTCCATTCTCCATGCGTGATCGGTGGGCGGAGAATTGTACCCTCCATTACCATTGTGGTCAGCAAAGAAATCAAGTTCATACGATTTTCCAACTTCGAGTTTATACGATGACAGAGAAAATTCAACAGGTATGTCCGTAACCTCAATGGTGTCGATGTATGTTCCGGCTTGTACATCCAGCAAGTACAGGGTTAACATTTGTCCTACATGCGGAGTCATTCCAGTGAAATTGACAGTCAATTTGTTCATCCACTTGATATCGGTAAAGTTGGTGTTGTGAGCAAAATCGAGTGGTTCGTCACCGTCGACATCATTGAGTTCCATTCGCCAGGCGTGGTCTGTAGGCGGCGCATCGTATGCTCCATTGCCACTATGATCAGAGAAGAAATCAACGAAGTAAGACTCATCATTTTCAATTCCCAATATTTCCACCGAAAAACTTTCAGATACGGTTTCACTGGTTCTTGCTAATTCATTCCCGGTTGTTTTATTCACAACCGCAAGTTTGAGTTCCTGTCCCACATGAGGAGTCATTCCGGTAAAATTCACCGTCAGTTTGTTTGTGGGTTGCTGAATTTCTTCTACGATAATTTTTCCAGTCATTCCTAAAGCCAGATGGGGATCACACTGATAATCGTAATTGCCGGCAATTGTAAACACGTGCGAATAGATCCATCCGGTTCCTACATCATTTCCAAAAGATTCAGGATTGGACGAATAGCTGGATTGTTTTCCATTTACATTGTGAGAGCCTTGAGTATTTGTCCAGACAACAGTGTCCCCAACGTCAATTGTTAAACTAGTGGGAGTAAATACGTTGCTTGTAACTTCAATATCGTGCCGGGTTTGAGCATAGGTGCCAACCGTCAGAAGAAGAAAAAAAAGAGTTAGTGCATTTCTAAGGTACTTTTCAGAAGTAAATAATGTTTTCATAAGCATTAATTTTAAATTCGTGTAATGATCTCTACTTACTTATTGATACGGAGCAAAAGTTGCAAGTGCTGCCTTGTAGGATAAAAAAATATCTTTTATTCCTTTAATGCGTGATTTTGATAATCTTTTCAGAGAATCAGGGGTCTGCGATCTTTCTTTTTAAGATTAACACATTGGGTGAGTCCAATAAAATTTTATTGTTGAGGATTATTTCCGGTAGATTCGCAATGCTTGTTGGGGGACGAAATGAAAATGAGCCCGAAAAATACAGAGGTTCCTATTGGTGGCTTAGTTCGTTCGCTGTTTCGGCTTTTACTGCAGAAATAACTTCTACCGGGATGCTGAGAGTAAACGTACTTCCTTTTCCTTGAATCGACTGAACTGATAATTCGCCACCCATGATATTGGTAATCCTTTTGGATATGGCTAGTCCAACACCAATTCCACTATAAGCGCGCGTTGAGTTGTCATCTCCTTGTCTGAAAAAATCGAAAATCAATTTTTGTTGGTGATGAGGAATTCCGATTCCGGTGTCTTTTATTTTCAAAAGCAATGTGTTATTACTGATATTAGCATGATACTCAATTTGTCCTGAACGCGTAAATTTGACGGCATTTTTGATCAGGTTAACAATGACTTGGTTGATTTTATTATTGTCGGCTATAAATTTTTGATTGACAAGATTTGGGGTCGGTTTGTAGACAAGTTCTATTTGATTTTCCTTATTCGACGATCGAACCAGTTCTTCTAAAAGAGTTTTATGTTGAAGGAACATTTCCATTCCTTTGAAGCTCTCTTTTCTTACCTTCACAAACGAACTGTCGGCTAATGCGAGGTTCAATATATCTTCAATAATTTGTAGAAGGTGGTTTCCACTCCTGTGAATTTTATCAGCAAAATTACTGATCTCATTTGGTGGAATCTTATTCATTCGCATTAACTCACTAAAACCAAGAATATGATGAAGAGGTGTACGAAGTTCGTGATTGATTGTAGCTAGAAACGCCGACTTTATTTTATTGCTCTCTTCTGCTTTCTCTTTTGCTTCAATAAGAACCTTTTGACTAGCGTTTGCATTTAATCCATTTGCAATTGTATGTGCAATCGTTTTCAATAAATGAATATCAGCTTCAGGCCATTCTCTGCTTTTCGAAATAGAGTCAAAGCCGATAAAACCCAGTAAAACTTCTCTATAATGAATGGGAACAGCGAGTAAGGAGGTAATTGATTGGCTTAATAAAATATCCTTTTCAGCAGCAGCATATTTAGGTAATCTTTTAACTTGCTTAATGTTAATATGCTTCAGCTTATTTAATTTTTTCATCCACCAGGGGAATGCCAAAGTAGGGATGTTCTGTAGGTTCTTTAATTCAGAAGAAATGCCTTTATTACACCACTCATGCGTGTTGTTCATAATGGAGTTATGATTTTCGAATTGAAAAACATAACAACGGTCAACATCCAGGAATTCACCAATTTTTTTTATTGCTTTATTAATGTGTTTATCTAGATCTTTTGGCTGAAATCCAACAAAGTCAGCTGAAATAGTTGAGACTATTTTTTCAATTTGCAATCTATAATCCAGGGTGTTTTTTGATTGGTATAGTTCTGAAATGTCAGTCAACGTGCCACTGACCTCTGTCGGGCTACCATCAGAGTTGTATCCGGAGACACCTCCATTGACTTGTGCCCAAATCCATGATCCGTTTTTATGCTTTAGTCTTGCCCGAAATGCAAAATGTTTTTTTGATGCTTGGGGAAGACCATTGAGATCAGCAATTAAAGTCTCTTGATCGTCAGGATGACAAATGCTTGTCCATAAATCGCCATTGTATGGAGCCAGTTCTTTACAACTGTATCCAATTGTTTTGGCGTAAGCTTCATTTATAATAAGTTCGTTGGAGTCAATAGACCAATGCCAAATACCAATCTGGGCAGCTTCAAAAGCATTTTTGATTATGCTAGTTTGTGAGATTTGTATTTTCTGGTTTTGTTCCAAATACTTAAGATTGACAGCTAGCGTTAATAATCAAATGTTTGAATTTATTCTTTCTGATACTAAAATTACGATTTATTGTTGCTTTTGACTGGTTGAAGAGCAAAATCTTATTCACAATGATATTAACAATCAGAATGTTGGCTACTTTTTAATCTGGGTACATATTGCGTGGGTAGGTGTGATCGTCTGACTGTTAGGTTTTTATCCGTGTTTGGTCTTTCGCGAGTGTTGATTGATGGAGATGGCAATTTTACTTTCTGAATTGATGATTGTCAATTTCGTGAGCTTCAAATAGGTATGTTTTTACGATGTCTAATTCAATTTCGTCAACAGAAAAGAAGTGTTTCGCGCGCACTTTTTTCCGACTATTACTTTCAAGGTAGTTCAGTTCATCATTTAGTAAGCTGCCTTTTGAAAAACCGAGCACAACAGCATCTTTTTCAACATTGCCCCACGGTATTGATGATGGCCAGATAAAACAAATATTGGAACGGCAGGAATAAAACGGTACATTATAGGCCAACTTTTCTTTGCAACTCGGAATACAATCGAATATGATTTGTCGCAAAGCTTCAACCACTCTTAACTCATGCTCAGGCAAAAAGTCAAGAAACTCATCAATCGACTTAAATTTAAATGGCTGAATTTTATTCATTGTCCCAAAGCGTTCTCAATATTAAATTACGAGATTTCTGAGGCAGCCGGATTGTCAAGGAAGAAGATTATTTGTCCTTGTTTTGGTTCGATGTGATAGCTTGGCAACTTATTCGCGCTTTTCAGATTGTTCATAATCGCCGAAAGTGGTTTTGCTTTTGCTTTTCCCGATATTAAGAAATAAATGCGGTTGGCATTATTAATTACATTTCCGGTAAGGCTCACTCGTTTCTGCCCGCTCTCGGGGTGTGTGGCCACTTCACAAATTTTGTCCGATGTAAGTAATTCCATCTCATGCGGAAAAATAGACGCTGTGTGTCCGTCATCACCCATGCCAAGTATGATCAGATCAAAAACAGGCCAATCCTCCCGTTCGTTGAGGTTTGATTGAATTTGAAGGATGTAATCGGCTGCGGCTTCCTCCGGTGGTAATTCTCCTTTCACCCGATGGATGTTGTCCGCATCAATATTGATTTTTGAAAGCAGAAATTCTTGAGTCATCCCAAAATTACTGTCTTCGTGGGTGGGCGAAACGCAGCGCTCGTCGCCCCACCAAAAGTGAATTCTCTCCCACGGAATTTTGTCAGCATATTGATTGGCCAAAACTTTAAAGAGTAATTTCGGTGTGCTACCTCCCGAAAGAGCAATGTCAAGTCGTTGTTTGCTGCTTCTAGTCATTTGGAAAAGCTCAAATGCGAAGGCTTCTGCAAGATCCTGTGCGTTCGGGAAAATCTTTACTTCTTTGTTTTCATTCATGGTCGAGAGAATTAGGCGTTATTTTTTTGAAAACTACAATTCACAATAGGTGCCGTCGTTCGAAAGGTTTTTGCACGGATATCGCCATTGTGACCCTTTCACCAATTGGTCGGCAACATCTGGCCCCCATGTACCTGCCGGATATCCGTAAACCGGAATGTCTTTGTTGTTTTCCCAGGCATTCATTATCGGTTGAACGTATTCCCATGCTTTTTCAACAGCATCGCCGCGTGAGTATAGTGTGGCATCGCCTTGCATACAATCGAGTAGTAACCGTTCGTAAGCCGAAGGCAAGCGTACGTCGGCCAAATCATCATAATGGAAATCCATATTGACGGTTTGAACCCGAAAACCTGCTCCAGGAACTTTCATGCCAAATTTCAGCAAGATACCTTCGTCAGGTTGAATGCGGATAACCAGCTGGTTCGCCTGCTGTTCTGAGTCGTGTTCGCTACCAAATAAATGGTGCGGTGTTTTTTTGAAATGAATGACGACTTCCGTTACACGAGTGGGGAGTTTTTTTCCGGTACGGATGTAAAACGGAACCCCGGCCCAACGCCAATTATCAATGAAAAACTTCATTGCCATAAAGGTTTCAGTTCGGCTTTCAGGATCTACTCCTTCTTCCTGCCGATACCCCTTAACTAGTTTTCCTTTAACGTGCGATTCAATATATTGTCCGCGAATTACGTGTTTCTCAACTTCGTCTTCTTTAATCGGTCGCAGGGATTGAAAGACTTTCAGAACCTCATTTCGAATGGCATCTGCTTCAACGACTACGGGGGGCTCCATAGCGACCATTCCCACCAACTGAAGTAAGTGGTTTTGCACCATGTCGCGCATTGCGCCGGAGTGGTCGTAATAACCTCCACGGTTTTCCACTCCCAGGCTTTCGGCTGAGGTAATTTCGACATGATGAATGAAGTTGTGATTCCAGATTGGTTCAAAAATGCCATTTGAAAAACGTGTTACCAATAAGTTCTGAACAGATTCTTTCCCGAGATAATGATCGATACGATAGATTTGATCCTCAGCAAAATAGTTTAACAGATTTTTATTAAGCTCTTTTGCCGATTCCAGGTCTGTTCCAAAGGGCTTCTCAACAATCAGGCGACGAAATCCGTCGGCAGAACTGTTCAGCTCCACGCTTGCCAGATTTTGTGGTATAATTTCGTAAAGCGATGGTGGTGTGGACAGGTAAAAAATAAAATTTTCGGGGATACCCTTTTCTTTGGCAATGGTAAAAAGCCGATCTCTTAGAACCGGGTAATCGTATGATTCGCCTGTTGATATTGCTTGATAGTGAAGTCGATTGAGGAACTTTTTTAAAAGCTTTTCATCGTCTTTTTCAGATAAAAACTCCATCATTCGTTCCCGGAAATCATCATCGGATAATTCGGTTCGGCTAACGCCAAGCACGGCGAAATCGTCCGGAAGTAGATCTTGTTTTTCCAGTTCCATTAAAGCGGGGATTAACTTACGCTTAGTTAAATCTCCCGAAGCTCCAAAAATAACGAGTATATGTGATTCTGCTTGTTTCATTGCATTATTGTTTTTGTCAGGCATAACAAGTTTGAGCCCTTGAAGTTCTATTGTTTATCGATATTTTTCAACCTTTATTATTCGCAAGCAAGTAAACAACAAGTTGATTTTTATATTCGAAATAGCTGATTTCGTAAGTTTTTGCCAGCTCAGGTGTCAGTAGTTTTGCAGTTAGTTTGTTCTGCTGATTTAATTCGAGTAGAATTTGGGTTGAAAAACTGATGCCCGGGATTCCGGCAGTTTTGTAGACTGCTTCTTTGGCGCACCAAAACAAGGCATAGTTTTTAGCTGTTTTTTGAGCCAGTTCAATTTCTTTGGGTGAAAGGTATTTGCGCTCAATACTTTTAAAATTTCGGTCAAGGCTTTCAAGGTCAAGTCCTACTTCTTGATTGGGATGGATAAGAATACCGGCAAGTTGGCTGGAGTGACTAATGCTGATTTTTTTAAATTTTGGATGATGTAATTGAGGCTGGCCTGCTTGATTGTAAAAATGATTTAAGTCAGTGCACCCAAGGTGTTTTAGCATCATTTTTACCGCGAGCCATTCTTTCTGTCGCTTTTCGTTTCTTAGTTGTTTAAAGGTGTCGTCATCGACTAAATGTGGAAATTGATTTTTAAACCACTCTAAGTCTTCGGTCAACTCCCAAAGAAGCAGTAAGCCTTTGTCGATATGTTTTTCCAGAATTAGGGGCATCGGCTATTTCCACTTTGTCGTTTCAATCAATCGAATAATATCAGGACGAAAAAATTCAATAACCGGACGAAGTGAATCTATGTTAGGGACTTCCCTAAAATAGAGCGCCCCACGCAAGAAGTGTTTTGTACTGTCGGTTAAAAAAAACTGAATGGGAGAGGCGGCATTGCCCTCAATATTATAGATTGTTCCATAAACATTCTCCTTTGGATTTATGTAGATGCGTTCACTAATTGCATCCGCTTTTATCGAATGATCGTAAGCAAGTTTGCGACTTTCTTCAATGTGTTTGAGTAGGTTGTGGTCAAGCTCGTCGTAACTGATATGGATGTCTGCTTTATTTTCAGGAGTGCTTATTGTGACCCACTTCGGAGTAGCACCTGATTCGTTTACTCGTCGGGTAATCGAATAGCTGGGAATATCGAAAGAATAGGGAAGGTCTTTCTCTAGTTTCTTGTATGATTTTTTCGGAAAATCAATCCGAAAGTAACCGCGAGGTTTTGGTGTGTATTCTTTTTGACAACCAATTAGCAGTAAAATAGAAACGATAAAGAATATACGGTACATGCTACGCGCTCTTTTTTTTGTGCAAAGTTAATTTATTTCAACTTTGATTTTTTTGATCCGACGATTATCAACCGATTCAATTAAGAAAACAAAATTTTTGCAAGTGATCTTTTCGTGTACAATCGGTATTTCACCTCTCAATTCAAGGATTAATCCGGCCAGAGTATCAGCGTCTCCCTTATAGTTATCAAAAGTGTGGTCGTCGGTTCCTGTAATTTTAAAAAAGTCGTGCAGCAGTATTTTGCCATCAAAAAGATACTTGTTGTCGGCAATTTTTGTGAAATAGTTTTCTTCTTCATCAAATTCATCCGCTATTTCGCCAACTATTTCTTCCAAAATATCTTCGAGGGTTACAATGCCCGAACTACCACCGTACTCATCAACCACAATGGCCATGTGTACTTTGTTTTTTTGAAACTCCTCCAGAAGATCATCAATTTTTTTGGTCTCAGGCACATAAAAAGGAGGACGAATAATGGTTTGCCACTTGAAGTTTTCTTTTTTATTGATGTGGGGCAGCAGGTCTTTAATGTAGAGAATTCCTTTAATATTGTCGAATGAACCGGAGTAGACGGGAATACGCGAATAGCCCGAGTCATTGATCAGGTTAATTACTTTTGAATAGGAATCTTTCAGTTCCAATGCTTCAACATCAACTCTGGAACGCATAATTTCAACAACATTTTTATTGCCAAACTTAACAATGCCTTCTAGTATTTCTTTGTCTTCAGCATGGTCATGTTCAAGAGTTAGTTCCAGAGCCTGAGAAAGTTCGTCAACAGAAATGTTTTGACTTTGCCTCTGAAAGTGTTTATTGACAAACTTTGTTGAATGAATAAGAATTGAATTGATTGGACGAAAAATCCGTTCAAGCACATCTAGTGGAATAGCCATTAAGCGGGCAAAGCTCAGCGTGTTACTTGATGCGTATACTTTTGGAATAATTTCTCCAAAAAGTAGTAGCACAAAAGTAATAACGACAACCTGAAAGACGAACCCCAGTGTTGGTGCTGATGAAAAGTCAAAGATTTTTTCAGTTGTATAAGCAGACAAGATTACGATCCCAATGTTAACAAAATTGTTGGCTACTAAGATCGTAGCCAACAATTTTTCAGGGTTGTCTAAATGCTCTAATATCGTATCATTGTGCTTGCTTTTAAATGCTTTTATTTTTACTCTGTCTTGCGGACTTAACGAGAAATAGGCTACCTCAGATCCTGAAATCAAAGCTGATGATAAAAGCAATAATAAAATTAAAACAAGGCTAAATATGACAGCAGGCGTCAAGGGATATGTCTGAAAATCCCAATTGATTGCTGAGAGTATCGGTAAAGGGTCTGTTTCCAATTAATTTATTTTAAGTTTTTAAAATGGTAAATCGTCCTCTTCGTTCGGACTAAAATCAGGTTCGTTAACACTGTTTCCTTTGTCGTTTTGTGCGGACGAAGACTGGTTTTGGTTGTCATTGCCTCCTTGTTGATTACGAGGGCCACCCAACATTTCCATGTTGTCGCCATAAATTTCTGTTGTATAGCGCTTGTTTCCTTCTTTATCTTCCCACGAGCGAGTACGTATACGCCCTTCAATATAAAGGCGGTCTCCTTTTTTTACGTATTGTTCGACCACTTTTGCCAAGCCTCTCCAGATAACGATATTGTGCCATTCGGTTGATGTTACTTTTTCACCATTTTTAGCGGTGTAACTTTCAGAGGTAGCAAGTGGGAAGTTTGCGACAGCCACATCCTTGTCCAGATATCTAACTTCAGGATCGCGACCTACATTTCCTACTAAAATAACTTTGTTTACTGACATAATTACGGTTTTTAAAATTAAACAATAATAAATTTACAAAAATTCTTCCTCTGAAAGAGAATCTTTTTAAAAAATTTCATGAACGCTACGTTTTTCTGGATGAAGTGTAACGTATTCACCATGAACGCATCAATGCCAATCGTATTTTTCCAGTTCTTTTTCAATTGGCTTGGGAACTGCAAAGTTAAAAATATCTTTTTTATTCACCTTAATCAAACCAGAAGGGATATTTTTTTTATCTGTTATTTGTAGGTATATAAAGCGGTAGTATATATGTTGATGACTAAGTACCTGCTTTTTCCAGCTACTTTCGTTATTGACGAGAAAATGTGAAGCTACGGGAAAGTACTTTTGCTCATTTTCTAGTAACTGATCAAGTTCCGTTTTTTCTTTCGTTTCAGTCAGCGGGAATTCGTACAAGTTCCTCCAAACGTCATTTTCTGTTCGTTTTTTCAGAAAGGTGTATTTGCCGTGATCAATAACCAAATAATTAAAATAGCGATTTCTGATTTTAACCTTTCCTTTTTTCACAGGAAGTTTTTCGATCGTATCATTATTAAATGCGACGCACATATTATTAATAGGGCAGTTTTCGCAATTTGGTTTTTTAGGGCTGCATTGAAGAGCGCCGAATTCCATTAAGGCCTGGTTGAAATTTCCAGGCTGGTTGTGGTCCAGGAGTTGGTTGGCTAATAGCGAAAATTCTTTCTTGCCCTGACTGCTGTCGATCGGAGTTTCGATTCCAAAAACTCGTGATAATACCCGGTATACATTGCCGTCAACGGTTGCATATGGTAAATTGAAAGCGATGGAAGCAATTGCGGCTGCAGTATAGTCGCCCACTCCTTTTAAATTAAGCAGCTTTTTATGGTCGCCTGGAAATTGACTGTTGTATTCGTTCACAATAGCTTTTGCAGCAACGTGCATGTTTCTGGCTCTCGAATAATAGCCCAATCCTTGCCATAATTTTAAAATATCATCTTCAGGGGCTGATGCGAAATCATCGACTGTTGGAAATTTTTCTACAAACCGCATGAAATAGGCTAATCCCTGATCAATTCGAGTTTGTTGTAAAATTATCTCAGATAGCCATATCGTATAGGGGTCGGTCGTTTCACGCCATGGAAGATCTCTTTTGTTTTCCTCGTACCATTTCAGAAATTGAGCCCTTAAATTGCCAATTTTTCTCATAACTGCTTTAAAATCTTTATAGATTGCAAAAATAAATCATTTCAGGTGTTTATAGTTTTTAAATAATTTTTATTTTTGCAGACCAATTAGCGGGAATTATATAATTTATTGAAAACTAAATATTTTAAGAGATGACTAAAGCAGATATTGTTAATGAAATTAGCAAGAACACGGGAATCGAAAAAGTGACTGTTCAAAAAACTGTTGAGGCTTTTATGGAAACAGTAAAAGACTCACTTACTGACGGTAAAAATGTTTATCTTCGTGGTTTCGGTAGTTTTATCGTAAAAAAGAGAGCTGAGAAAACAGCACGAAATATTTCAAAGAATACAACAATTATTATTCCTGAGCACTTCATTCCGGCATTTAAACCAGCCAAAACGTTTGTTGCTCAAGTTAAAGACGAAGTAAAAAAATAAAGTTATGCCAAGCGGAAAAAAAAGAAAAAGACATAAGATGGCTACGCACAAGCGTAAGAAAAGATTGCGTAAAAACAGACACAAGAAAAAGAAATAGTCTGACGCCTTTTTTTAGCAGTAGCTATTAAGAGAAATTAATGATTAAACCTAAAGTGCAAAAGTGCTTTAGGTTTAATCCGTTTATTAACTAGCTAAAAAGATAAATTATTATTAAAATCAAAATAACGTTGTGAGTAGCGATCTAATTATTGATGTCTCTCCCTCAGAAGTCGTTATTGCCTTATTAGAAAATAAACGCCTAGTTGAACTTACCAGGGAAAAAAGCGGAGCAAAATTTGCAGTTGGCGACATTTATTTAGCCAAAGTGAAAAAAATTATGCCGAGCTTGAACGCTGCATTCATCGACGTTGGTTATGAAAAGGATGCATTTTTGCATTATCTCGACATGGGACCCCAATTTTCAACTTTAAATAAGTTTATGAAAATTGCCAGTTCCAAAAAGAACCGTATTTCTTCATTATCTAAAATTCATTCCTTGCCCGATATCAATAAAGAGGGCAAAGTAACAGAAGTATTGAAAACAGGCCAGAATATTTTGGTTCAGATTGCCAAAGAACCAATTTCTACTAAAGGGCCTCGATTGACTTCAGAGCTTTCAATAGCTGGACGAAATTTAGTGTTGATGCCTTTTAGCGACAAAGTTAGTGTTTCGCAAAAGATTAGCTCAACCGAAGAAAAAAACCGGCTGAAAAAATTAATTCAAAGTATTAAGCCGAAGAAATATGGTGTGATTGTTCGAACTGTTGCCGAAGGAAAACGGGTAGCAGAACTAGACCAGGAATTGAAAAGACTGGTTGCTAAATTTGAAACTACTTTCCAGAAACTTAAAAAAGCTACCGCCCCAGCTTTAGTAGTCGGAGAGATCGATCGAACAACAGCATTATTACGAGATATTTATAACCCAACGTTTAACAGCATCATTGTTAACGATACAGCTGTTTCTGATGACGTTGCAGATTATATTGCAACGATTGCTCCTGAAAAAAAGAAAATGGTTAAAACCTACACCGGTGGACAACCCATTTTTGAACATTTTGGGGTCGATAAGCAAATTAAAGCGTCATTTGGTAAAACGGTTTCGTTTAAAAACGGAGCTTACCTGATTATTGAACATACAGAGGCTTTTCACGTGATTGACGTTAACAGCGGCAATCGGTCAAAAGCCGGAGTGGATCAGGAAACCAATGCGATGGAAGTTAACCTGGCAGCAGCTGAGGAAATAGCAAGACAGTTGAGGTTAAGAGACATGGGAGGTATCATTGTTATCGATTTTATCGATATGCATGAATCAGGAAACCGCCAAAGGGTTTTCGAACGTATGAAAGAGGCGATGGGAGTCGACCGTACCAAGCACAACATACTTCCGTTAAGTAAGTTTTGTTTGATGCAGATCACTCGCCAACGGGTAAGACCCGAAGAACATGTGGACACAGCTGAAGTATGTCCATCATGCAAAGGCACTGGAAAAATTACGCCTAGTATTCTCTTTACCGATGAATTAAGTAGCAAAGTCAACTACATTTTTAAAGACTTAAATAAAAAGAGTTTGACCTTGAAAGTTCATCCGTATGTAGCAGCATTTCTGACTAAAGGAATTCATTCCATTAAAAGGAAGTGGGCTTTTAAATATTTCAAAAGAATCAATGTTGAATCGGTTAATGCCTACAGCTTTTTGGAATATCATTTTTATGACGATAATTTAGAAGAAATTATTCTTTAATATTGAAATCCCGGACTTTGTTCGGGATTTCTTATTTTTAGGGCTAAATTAATTGGGTCATTCTATGTCGAGGTATTTATACATACTGTTGTTTTTATTCTTGTCATCGTTTGTTGGAGCATACGAAATTTCAGGAAAACTGCATCTGTCAAATGATTGGCAGCCTCGGGTTTATCTGGCCTCAATCAATGCGCCGGAAAACTTGTTTGTCGCTTCACCGGAGTTTATTATTAATGAAGCACTGATTGACGCGGATGGCCAGTTTTTATTGACCGGAAATGATTTGCCTGAAGAACCCCGGTTTTATCGTATTTACATTGTTCGGAATAATCTTTTTGCCGTTGAGTTTATTACCGGGTCGGTGCGTAATTTTGCGCACTTGTTGTTGAATAATTCTTCGATAGTAGAGATAGAGAGTTCTGACAATAAATCTGTTTTTGATTCTTTGATTATAAGAGGGGCAAAGATAAACTCCAAAATGAGTCAGTTTGAGAAAAGCTATTTTGAGAAACAGCAACATCTGAATTCAATAAACACCATTGCAAAGCGCGATTTTCAATCGCAAAGTCTTAACAGGTATATTCAAAATTTTGTAGACAGCTGCGAAAGTTCCTTGGTCGCTTTGTTTGCGATATATCATATTGTTGATCCTAAAACTGACTTTTTGAGAAACAGCCAGTTTTATTTCAATTTCCAGGATCGGTTGAAATTGGATTTTCCGTCGCATATTTATACTTACGCTTATGACGATATGCTAACAAACCTGGTTGGTTACCGTGATCTGGTTTGCGAAATTCCACGAATTACAAAGCCTTGGCGCGACTGGATTATCGCAGGCGAGGGATTGGTGATCCTGTTGTTAGTATGGTGGATTTTTAGAATACGTCGATCTCTTAATAAAAAGGAAGTGATTGATTATCGCTCTGTACTTACCGACAAGGAATTTAAAATTTGGGAACGTTTAGCATCCGGAAAAAGCAATAAAGAAATAGCAAGCGAACTGTTTATTGAATTGAGCACGGTAAAAACCCATATTAATAGCTTATACCGCAGGTTAAATGTTGCTAATCGCAAAGAGGCTATTAAGCTCTATAGCGACTGGCAAAACTAATATTCCTGGGGGTCTAGTCCCTATTTCAATCCAATTGCCTCCGGGTTGAAACCTTAAATAATAAGTCATTTCCCAATTTGCATGCTTATATTTGTATTGAACAAATAAATACAAATTCAAACGCAATGAAGCAACTTAGTTTAATCATCACCTTCCTGATTATCTCCTTCACATCATTTAGTCAGATACTGGAACCTGTAAAATGGTCTTTCGATTCAAAACAAGATGGAGATCAGGTTCAGCTAATTTTTAAAGCAACCATAGAAGAAAGTTGGCATTTATACGATACTTACCTGGCGGAAGGAGGTCCTGTCGCAACTTCAATTAATTATGAAGATACGACCCAGTTTGCGTTTGTAGGTGATTTGCAGAAAACACCAGAACCCACTGAACAGTTTGATGAAACATTTCAGATGGTTTTACGATACTTTAGTCACCAAGCAGAGTTTGTCCAAAATGTGAAATTGAAGACAGATGAACCGGTTACCATAAACGGCTATGTTGAGTTTATGTGCTGTGATGACGAAACATGCCTGCCTCCAACAGAAGTTGATTTTTCATTTACGTTCAATAATTCAAAAGAGCAGTCGGTCGGAGAGAGTAAAATAAATGTTGAATCGAATACAACTAAAATATTAACAGATAAAGGGCAAGAGGGTTCCACGGAGACACTTTGGTTATTTTTCTTCTTTTCGCTTTTAGCAGGGTTTGCAGCGATTCTAACTCCTTGCGTTTTCCCGATGATACCGATGACGGTGTCGTTCTTCATGCACAGTGGAAAATCAAAATTGAAGTCCAGACTACATGCTGCCTTTTATGGATTCTCGATTATTGCAATCTATACGATTGTCGGTACTCTTGTAGCCGTAGTGTTTGGACCGGATGCAGCCAATTGGTTGAGTACCCACTGGTTACCTAATACCTTATTCTTCATTATTTTTGTTGTTTTTGCCTTTTCCTTTTTTGGTATGTTCGAAATAACTTTACCAAGTTGGTTGGTTAATCGGTCAGATAAACAGGTAGATAGAGGTGGGTTTTTGGGATCTTTTTTTATGGCGCTGACCTTAGTTTTGGTTTCCTTCTCCTGTACCGGACCCATTGTTGGAGCTATTTTGGTTGAGTCGGCTGGGGGAGCAGTATTGAAGCCGATTGTAGGAATGTTTGGGTTTGCATTAGCCTTTGCTTTGCCATTTACCTTATTTGCTTTATTCCCGGGATGGTTAAATAATTTGCCGAAATCAGGTGGTTGGTTAAATTCGGTGAAGGTGGTTCTTGGATTTCTGGAGCTGGCACTTGGTCTTAAATTCTTAAGCATTGCCGATCAGACCTATCATTGGGGAATATTGGATCGTGAAGTTTATCTGGCACTTTGGATTGTCATTTTCATTTTAATGGGCTTTTATTTATTAGGTAAATTGAAGTTTTCGCACGATAGTGATGTGAAATTTGTTTCGGTACCTCGGCTGATGATGGCAATTATAACTTTTTCGTTTGTGGTTTATTTAATTCCCGGAATGTTTGGAGCACCATTGAAGGCGATTTCCGGTTACTTGCCACCACAAACAACCCACGATTTTGACTTGCATAAAATTATTCGCGATGAGGTTAAATTGGTTGGTGCTACGGGGGGTACAATTGGTTTTCATGAAGGAAATGAGCAGTGTGAAGATCCTAAATTTGCGGAGTTTCTACATTTACCACATGGGCTCGACGGTTATTTTGACTACGAGCAGGGAATGGCTTGTGCAAAGGCTTTAAATAAACCCGTATTCATTGATTTTACAGGGCATGGTTGTGTAAACTGTCGCGAGATGGAAGCTAATGTTTGGTCTGATCCACGCGTGTTGGAAAGATTAAAAAATGAGTTTGTGATTATTGCTTTGTATGTAGACGATAAAAGTAAATTACCTGAAAGTGAGTGGGTGACTTCAACCTACGACGGAAAAGTAAAGAAGACTTTAGGTAAGAAATATGCAGATTTTCAAATTACACGATTTGGTGTAAATGCTCAACCGTACTATGTACTTTTAGATAATAACGGAGACTTGTTGGTTGATCCAAAGGCCTACGACTTGAATCCGGATAATTTTATCGACTTTTTGGATCGAGGGATGGAAGAATTTAAAGAAAGAAACTAGATTTTGCTATTGTATATTAAAGTAGCGGTTCGGCGAAAACTGAACCGCTACTTTTTTTTCGTTTCATTTTAGTTGTTCATCATTCTACAATAAACTTCTTCTACATGGTGTGGATTGGCTGGCGTTTCTCCTTTCACATAGCCAAAATCAGTAAGTCGCACGTGAGTGTATTTGTCCAGATTATTTTTTTCCATCGTGAGCTTTCCGCAATCAAGCGGGCAGCCATCAATGATCAGCATATCTGAGTCCTTTATCGAGTTAATCATGTTTTCAATACCGGCACCAACAAAAGCCAGGCATTTCATTTGCCGATCGCCATTTTGATGCATCTTGCGGGCTACCAAGTCAGAGATTTGTCCCAGATCAGCTGCGCCGGAACAGGCAAATACTGTTTTAGATGTGTGTTCATCACATGAACAAGTTTTCTTTTTCATGATTTTTTTTTATTTTAAGTGAATATCAGGTAGTTGAACGTAAAGCCAATTAGTATAATTCCGGAAGCGACTACAAGCACAAAGACTGCGATCAGTTGCCATCTTAGTACTTTTTTCAGAATGATTACTTCAGGGAGAGAGAGTCCGATTACAGACATCATAAAGGCTAGAGCAGTGCCCAGTGATACACCTTTTTCAATTAGCACACTTACAATTGGAATAATGCCAGCCGCATTGGAGTATAGCGGAATGCCAACCAAGATAGCAAGTGGAATAGAATACCAATTTTGATTACCAAGTGCCGAGGATAGAAAATCGTTGGGGACAAAACCATGTGCTCCTGCACCAATCGCTATACCAATCAAAATGTAAATCCAGATTTTTCCAATAATTTCTTTTACCGAATCCCAACCCGCTTGAATTCGTTGTTGAAAAGTGAGGTTTGCGTTTTCTTCTTCCAGTTGGGTTGCTTTTACCTGGTAAACCCACTCAGCCACGTATTTTTGGAGGTGGAGTTTTTCAATGATGAACCCAGCCATAATCGCGATCAGCAAGCCTGAGACAACATATATGACAGCTACTTTCCAGCCAAACAGACCAATAAGCAACACCAAGGCTACTTCGTTGATCAGCGGAGCCGCAATCAGAAATGAAAAAGTAACTCCAATAGGTATTCCTGCTTCAACAAAACCCAGGAATAGCGGAATAGCCGAACAGGAACAAAACGGTGTAACAATTCCTAAAAGAGAAGCCATTACATTGCCCGTGAATAGCGATTTGCCTTCCAGTACCTTTCGTGTTTTCTCGGCCGAAAAGTAGCTTCGGATGATGCCGATAATAAAAATGATCAATATCAACAGCAGGATCACCTTGGGTACTTCGAACAAGAAAAAGTTGACTGCCTGTGTCAAATGAGCTTCCGGATTCATATGAAAAACGTCATGAGTAATCAGGTCAGCAAACCATTGCATATTTACGTATATCAATATCCAAATCGGAAGGCCGAGAAGTAAGAGGTATGTTCTTTTGTTTTTCATGAAAACCAAATAATGATGATGTAATAAATGCCAATACCGATGAACAGGGTGGCAACGACTCGACGGAACCAAATTTCAATTACCTTGAGGTGATTGTATATGGAGCCAACTTTTGCAATGGCAAAAGCGATTAGCCAGGCAAATACTATCACGGGCAGGGCTGTTGCAATCGCAAATATTACTGGAAGAATCAAGCCGGAGGCCGATTGAATTGTCATAGGAATTAGCATTCCAAAGTAAAGAACACCACTGTATGGACAGAAAGCCAAAGCAAACAAAACACCAACCAGGAAAACATCCCAAAAGCTGTGTTTTTCTTTAGCTTCAAATTTTTGACTGAGCTTATTGAATCCCGGAAAATTCAATTTAATTATTCCAAGCATGACCAACCCAATCAGTACCAAAAGTGGCCCTAAGATGCGTTCGCCGTATTGTTGAAAAATTCTCGAGAACTTCAGTTGATCGGCACCCAAAAAAAGGATAAAAGCCAGACTTGTATACGAAAAAGCTCTTCCCAATGTGTATACCAACCCGCTGATAAATACCCGTTTCCTGTCGCTAACATCTTTGCCTAAGAAGCCAATTGCGGTTATGTTTGTGGCCATCGGGCAGGGGCTAATAGCCGTCATCAAACCCAGAATTAAGGCTGACAATGCGGCATAATTGGTATTTTCAAGTATGCTTTGTAAAAGCTCCATGTTTATTCGTTGTCCAATTCTTTCACCGCTTTTTCAATCGCAGCTTTCAATTTGTCTGGATTGCTTCGGGCATACATAAATCCTTTGTTGGTCAGATCGATGTTTTTCTTTCCGTTAGTAATAATCAAAGCCTGTCCGCCAGCTCCGACCTTTTCTGCAATAGCCATATTTTCATCCTTATCAATATTGAGTGACTTGAGTTGAATTTGCATGGTCTTTAATGCTTCCGAAGAAACATTTTCAACAGCTTTGCAGGTTTCGCAACGGCGCGTATTGTGGAAATAAAACGCTTCAATTTTCGAATCTTCTTGTTTCTCAGCAGAAGTTTCTGTTTGTGCAAAACAGCTTACTCCCACCATTAATAAAAGGCTTAAGAATACAGTTTTCATGATTATTGATTTTTGGTGATAAGTTCGATGATTTCTTTTTTTGAAGGCACTTTGCCGCTTAAAACAACTTTTTCGTTAATGACTAATGCAGGAGTACGTATGACACCGTATTGCATGATTTTAAGCATATCTTCTACTTTTTCAATGTTGGCTTGCACTCCGATTTCGTTAACAGCTTCGTGAGCCGTTCTTTCAACCGTTTTGCACTTAGCACATCCGGTTCCTAATACTTTGATTTCCATGGTTTTTTATTTTTATTATCAGTTCGTAAAAGTACGAACATTATAATTAAATTTTTTTTAGATGTTAAAATGGCTTTTAAATAGTTGTCTTGCTTTTCCCCAATTTTCCCGATTAATACAATACTTAATTTTTGGGGCCTCAATTTCTCCCTGAATCAATCCGGCATCTTTTAGCTCTTTCAGGTGTTGTGATAGTGTCGATTTTGCAATAGGAAGAATCTCCGACAAGTCACCACTATAGCAGCATGCTTGCTTGGTGAGCAATTCAAGAATGTACATTCGTATTGGGTGGCCCATCGCTTTAGCATAGCGGGCTGCCAGTTTTTGTTCTTCAGTGATTATTTCTTGCTCAATCATTGCTGTTCGTTAAATTACGAACAAAGGTATGAAATAATCTTTTAGATCACATTAAGTTTTTTGTTTTATTATTTCAACTGCCGGAAAAAGCATATTTTTACAGCACACAGTTTGCTGAAGAAAAATTGATAACTCCTATTCATGAAAGAATATATCGAGCTTTTACAGACCTTAATCAGAACCCAATCGTTTAGCAAAGAAGAAGAGCCCGCTGCGAATTTGGTTCGTCAGGTTTTAACAGAAAAGGGAATTCCATTTCAAACCAAGACAAACAATACCTGGGCAAAAAATGCAAACTGGAAGGATGGTCTTCCGGTTATTTTGCTCAACTCACATGTGGATACGGTTCGCCCCGGGAAAAGCTGGACTAAAGACCCGTTTGGTGCCGAGCTGAAGGACAATTGCTTGTGGGGACTGGGAAGTAACGATGCAGGTGCTTCATTGGTCACGTTATTAGCCGTATTTATTCATTTCAATAAACAGGCTGATTTACCATTTAACTTGATTTATGCTGCGTCGGCAGAGGAAGAAATTTCAGGTCCGAATGGCATGGCTAGCTTGATTGACGAGTTGGGAGAAGTTGATCTGGCCATTGTTGGAGAACCAACTCAAATGCAAATGGCGATTGCCGAAAAAGGCTTAATGGTATTGGACGGCACGGCACACGGACAAACCGGTCATGCCGCCCGTAACGAAGGAGAGAATGCACTGTACAAAGCGTTGGATGATATTCAATTGTTGCGTAACTATCAATTCGAGAAATCTTCAGAAGTCTTGGGTGATGTAAAGATGTCGATTACTCAGATCAGTGCCGGAACGCAACACAATGTCGTGCCTGATCAGTGCACTTTCGTAGTGGATGTGCGAACCAATGAGCATTATTCAAACCAGGAAGCATTCGAGATTATTGATTCCTTGATTGAATCGGAAGTCAAAGCACGTTCGTTCCGTTTAAACTCTTCAGGGATTGAATTGGATCATCCCATTGTTAAGCGTGGGTTGGAATTAGGACTGACTTATTACGGATCACCCACAACCTCAGATCAGGCGGTGATGCCATTTCGTTCAATAAAAATAGGTCCTGGCGATAGTGCCCGTTCTCATACACCTGATGAATACATTTTACTATCCGAAATTGAGGACGGCTTTAAAATTTATGTGGCCTTGCTGGATGGGTTCCAGCTTGGTAATTAACACACTACGTTTTAATTGAACGATTTAAATGTGCAAAAAAAAGCTGCCCGAAGGCAGCTTAATATCATTATTCGAATAGGAAAATTATCCGTTGATGGCTTGTGTTGCAGCAGCCTTTAGCTGTTTCGCAGTGTCGTTGTTTGGAGTTAATTTCAACGCTTTGTCGAATAAAGGTAATGACTTTTTAAACTCTGCTTTAGCTTTAGCTGTTGCTTCGGCGTACTGATCGTCGGTTGTTTTATATTTTCCCGCGGAAACATCTGTAGCAGCTTGTTTTAGGATCGCAGCACCTTCTTTGTAAAACGCATTTCCTTCTTTTAAATAGTACTTAGAAAGCATGCTTTTCATTTTCGAACTATTTGGATTTGCAGCAATACCGGTTTCCAGCGTTTCAACAAAACCTTTTTCATCACCACTTTTTAGAAGTGAGTTGGCCTTATACAAATAGGCAGTAGAAGTTTTGTACTTACTATCGATAGATTGCCCAAAAAATTTGGCTGCTTTTTCGTACTCTTTTGTTTTATAGGCACAATACCCAGCGTTGTACACCATTGCATTGTCTGTTTCTTCCTCGCCCCAATTTGCTAATGACTTCTCAAATAACTCGAGGGCTTTCTTGTAATCTTTTCCCCTTAGTGCATCATTGCCTTCATTTTTCAATTGAACGGCATCAACCGCATCTTGTGCAAAACCTGCAATCATCCCCAGGCAAAATACAATTACTAAAAAAAATCGCTTCATAATTTTATCCTCTTTCAGTTTTATAATAAAATAAAGTTAAATTCTTACTTATTTCTAACGGATTCCCCCAAAAATAGTAATAATGATTTAAAAACCTAGACAAAATTGATACCGCTTTTTTGTTGAGGCTGATTTCCAGAGTTTATTTCAATAAAAAAACAGGAAGCTCAACGCCTCCTGTTTACCGATTTACTAATTAATCTAAAGACTAATCAGGACTTACAAAACCAATGCCTTCAATATTTTTCTCAACTCTCGGATCTCCTTTGTATCGTATTTTTCCAACTCCTTCAATCGTAGCTTTTAAATAGTCGGTGGCATAAACCGATGCTCCTCCAACCCCTTCAATTTCGATGGTGACTGATTCTGATTTTAATTCATCGGCATCTAAATTTCCTGCTCCGGAAATCCGGGCATCCATTGATTTTGTAATTCCTCGAAAATCAAAACTAACTCCACCTTCGCCGACAACTTTAAAATGATTGGCTTTCATGCCCATTTCAATTTTCGCTCCTCCTTCAACATGCAGTGTAAAATCGTTCAGCTCAACATATCCTTTTGTTTCAAGTTTTACTCCACCTTCAATTTCAATTTCATTCAGTTCAACAAACTCAATATATAAAACCATGCTTTCGAAGGTGAAATGTTTCTCTTTGAGTTTGATCGACAGTGTTTCATAGTCGCTGTTAACATCAATGTACTCAAAATCTTCTTCGTCAGCTTTTATGCGTAAGGCAGGCTTGTCAGATTGTCTTAAAATTACTTTATAACCACCTTCAATCTCAATACGGTTGAAATTTGCAATGTCGTATGTTTGAACGTCGTCATCGTCCCACTGTGGAGAGGCCATCAGTTTTGTTGGCGACGTAAAAGTTGCCAATAATAGAAGTAAAAGGACCGGAATTGTTTTCATCGCTTGTTCTGTTTCAGTTTGGATAAAACAAAACTAGCTAAAATGGAAACTGAAGAGATTATTTATTCGATGAAAGTCTGTTTTTTACGGGTGAATGAAGTTTTAGAGATGTGAGTTTAACGAGATTCGTTTCTACGATTCTGTAGGACATAGAGGTAGCCCAATATATATAAAACCAGCGAAATGGCTATGGAAACAACAATCCAATCTGATAATTTAAAGTAGATGGAGAAGGGTTCCCGATAAAAAGTAAATGCCACTACGATGCTGAAAATAATAGCTAGTATGAAAGGGAGTTGAATGCTTGGTTTCTTTTGTAGCAGGACACTAATCCCAATCCACAATGCTGCTGAACTTATAAGAAATATGCCGTCAAGAATTTGAGATTCAATAATTTTTAGGGCGCCAAAAAAAATTGGAATTATAGCAATAAGGTATAATATTCGTATCAGGCTGGTAAATATTTTTGTGACTTGGCTTTCAGTACTGAGGTGAGGAAAAAACGATCGAGGAGGCTTGGGTGCAGGCTGAAAACGTTCAGCTTTTAAGTCTTCCTCCGAATCAATGATCTTTCGATTCTGCGCCTCTTGTACGGCTATTTCAATCGCTTCTTTTCGGTAGCCATTGCGCTGTTGCAATAAGCTTATTAATTCCTCATCTTTTAGCGAACAAATTTTTTCTTTCAGATCTGTATTTTCCATGTGGCAAAAATAGAAAAGTTATAATTGAGAACCAGTATTTTGTGAGGGTAACATCCTTTTTCTTTTTTTTAAAGCTTTAAGTTTATTAACAGTGTTTCTGTAATAGGTTTTGTATTTTTGAGATACAAACCAAAAAATGAAAACGAGATGTATAATTTCAATTTTAAAAATCCGGTTAAAATAATATTTGGAAAAGGGGAGATTGCCAAAATCAAACAGGAAATTCCGAAAGACAAAACTATTTTGCTGACCTATGGAGGTGGAAGCATTTTTAAAAATGGTGTCTACGATCAGGTAAAAGCGGCTACTCAGGAAATGAATGTTATTGAATTTGGTGGCATTGAACCAAATCCGCGTTACGAAACATTGATGAAAGCCGTTTCTTTAGTGAAAGATAAGAATGTAGATTATCTGTTGGCTGTAGGCGGCGGATCGGTACTTGATGGAACGAAATTTATTGCTGCTGCTGCACTTTATGAAGGCGATGATCCTTGGGATATTTGTGCTAAAAGCAATGAAGTTAGTGTGACCGAAGCTTTGCCGATTGGTGCCGTGTTGACTCTTCCGGCAACGGGTTCTGAAATGAATGGAAATGCAGTGGTTACCCGAGCGGAAACAGAAGAGAAACTTGCATTTGGCTCGCCGGTCGTTATGCCGCAATTCTCGGTGCTTGACCCGGAGGTGATTTTTTCATTGCCCGACAGGCAAGTAGCCAACGGAGTGGTTGATGCCTTTGTGCATGTGATGGAACAATACCTGACTTTTCCCGTCAATTCGCCTATTCAGGATCGTTTTGCTGAAAGTATTCTGATAACCTTAATAGAAGAAGGCCCCAAGGTTTTAGAAAATAGGAAGGACTATGAAGCAGCAGCCAATTTTATGTGGAGTGCAACCTTGGCTTTAAACGGACTAATTGGAGTTGGTGTGCCGCAGGACTGGGGAACACACCTGATTGGTCATGAGCTAACGGCTTATCATGGTATTGATCATGCCCGAACGCTGGCAGTTGTTTTGCCCGGCATGATGGATATTCGTCGTAAAGAGAAACAAGGTAAAATTTTGCAGTACGGAGAGCGTATTTGGAATATAACTGACGGAAGTGTTGATGAGCGGATTGATCAGACGATTGAAAAGACGATTGCTTTTTTCGAATCGGTGGGTATTAAAACAAACCTGTCAGATTATGATGTGCCCAAGGAAACCATTGACCGAATTTCAACCCGCTTTGAAGAAAGAGGATTTAAGTTTGGCGAAAAAGGAGATATTGGCCCTGCTGAAATTAAGGAGATACTGGCGCAGCGCTATTAATTCGGTACGTTAAATGGAATAGGAGAAGGCTTCACTTACAATAAAAAGTGGAGCCTTTTTTTTAGTTCAATAATTCGCGTGCAGTTTTGCGTGCGGTATCCGAATTGCGGTCGCCACTCAGCATTTGAGCCAGTTCATCAATGCGTTCGTTATCATTCAACTTTCTTATTGAAGTATAGGTTTCTTCCCCTTCATCAAATTTATGAACTTGATAATGATGATCGCCTTTGGCTGCGATTTGCGGTAGGTGGGTAATATTAATGACCTGCATGCGTGTAGAAATGGTCTTCAGAATGTCACCCATTTTCACGGCAATTTCGCCCGATATTCCCGTGTCAATTTCGTCAAAAACAATGGTCGGTAACGATTTACTATCAGTGATCAGGCTTTTCAGTGCCAGCATTAATCGAGACATTTCACCTCCCGATGCGATTTTTGAAATCTCTTGAGGAGCAGCACTTTTATTTGCGCTGAATAAAAACCGAACTTCATCTTTCCCGGTAATCGTGTGCTGTGGGGTTTGCTCAAAATCTAGCTGAAAGACAGCATTGGTCATTCCTAGTTTCTGAAGCATTTCAACAACCGAATTACCAAAAACCTGAGTGACTGACTTGCGGCTTGTTGTCAACTCCTCGGAGACTTGGCTAAGTTCAGTTTTTTGCTTATTCAGATGGTCTTCCAGTTCTGCTATCTCATCATCGAACGAAGCAATCTGGTTGATTTTTGAATCCAATTCATCATGCTCTTTTATCAATTCATCAACGGTAGCGACATTGAATTTTTGTTGAAGTGAATAAATGGCATCGAGTCTGTCGTTTACCAGCTGAATACGACTTGGGTCATGTTCAACTTTCTCGGCAACACCGGCACTTTCATCCGAAATATCTTTCAGCTCCAGATAGCACGATTCCAGTCGCTGATGAAGCTCTTTGGCCTCCGGTAAGAAATCGCTCATTTTACTTAAGCGATTTACCTGATCTTTTAAGTTGGAAAGTAATCCAATTTCATCGCCTTCTAACGCATCATTCAATTGACCAAAGGTGAGCTTGATTTCTTCGGCGTGCTCCAACTGATTTTGTTCGGCTTCCAGTTCTTCCTGTTCGCCTGGTTTTAGCTTCGCTTCATCAAGTTGACTGAATTGAAACTCAAAATAATCCAAGTCCTTTCTGGCTTGATCGGCTTGCTCAATAAGTTTATTGTATGTTGACTTGGTCGTTGAATACAATCGAAATGATTGTTGGTATTTTTCCAGGATGGATCTATTTTGGGCTACCAGATCAACCAATTTTAGTTGAAAAAGCCGATTCCCCAATTCCAGGTTCTGATGCTGGGAGTGGATATCGATAAGTTGCAAAGCCAGCTCCCGAATCGTTTTTAAGTTAACAGGAGTGTCATTTATAAAAGCTCTTGATTTTCCGGCAGGTGTAATTTCACGTCGCAAAATGGTTTGATCATCATAGTCCAATTCATGCTGATCAAAAAAATCGGACAGCTGATAGTTTTTGATATCAAAACTACCTTCAACAGTACACTTCTTATTTTTATCGCGCAATACCGTTAGATCGGCACGTTGGCCAAGAATTAAGCCCAGCGCTCCCAGCAAAATAGACTTGCCGGCACCGGTTTCGCCGGTTATAATATTGAAGCCGGTGTTTAATTCAATCGATAGTTTATCGATTAGTGCGTAATTTTTAATATAAAGTGTTTGTAGCAAGGGGGCGTTTTTAAGTGTTAAAACTCTTCAGCTGCTTCTTTTATTTTTTCGTATTTGCTTCCGTTCGATGGATCGACTTCGTTTAGGATTGCCAAAACCCGGTTTCGTTCATCGGGATACGATTTTGAAAACACGTTTACCAATTCATCCGATTTCGCATCGAAAAAAATCTGTAAAATGTACAATGAAGGACGTGACCGGAAAACTTTTTGAATTGACTTTAGTGACTCCGCAATTTGGGCTCGTCCTTCTTCAATTTGATCTGACATTCGATCTAAGCCTTGTCGGTGATATTGGTAGGTGCAATCACGAAATGATGAGTATGATTTATTCAACAGATTTTCAATCAGCCAGTAGCGGTTCCTTTCACTTTCGTATGCTTTCCAGCCTGAATAGCGCACATTTTGTACGTTGTTTACAATTTGTTGTGCTTTTTGGAAATACTCGGTGCCTCCATTTGGCGAATACGAATCGTAGTCCATCCCTAAAATAATATAGGCGTAGTAGGCCATAATATTAGTCAGGTTATCACGATTCGAAGTTTCGTTAAATTCCATAGTCTGAAATTCCACATATTCCACGTGAAAATTATTGTCTTTAATGTTGAGCAGTGGACTTTCATAGTCGGAGTTGAAAATTGGGCGACGTAACTGAACCTGAATGCTACCCTTAAATTCGTTGGATGAAACCTGCTCGGTCAGACGGATGTAGATGCTACATTCAATCCGCTCGTCCATCGAATAAACATGATCGGTCCATTTTGTATTGTTCATGAACTCATACAAGTCGGCTTGCATGGTTCGAAACGCATTTTGGTTTGCTCCCTTTATTTGTTGTGCCGAAACACTAATGTTGCAGCGAAGTTCTTGAGCAAAGGATGACGCAACGATCAGTAAAACAAATAGAAATACAACGCTGATTTTCTTCATAATAAAAATACCTAAGGAGTAAAAATAATCAAATTCTGCGGAAGTATTACAGCTTTTGCAATTCCTGCGAAAGCTTTTCCACAATGTCGGCTGCTACTTCCTTCTTTTGTTTTAACTCAAATTCCTGAGCATTATTGTCTTTCGACAGGATCGTAATTTTGTTGGTGTCAACACCAAAGCCGGCTCCTTGATCTTGTAAGCTATTTAGCACAATGAAGTCCAAATTTTTCTTTTTCATTTTGCTCCCAGCATTTTTCTCTTCATCGTTTGTTTCTAAAGCAAAACCAACCAATAGCTGATTATCTGTTTTCAGCTTTCCAATAGCTGCAGCAATATCGGTAGTAGCTTCAAGCTCAATATTCATCTCATCAGCTTTGCGTTTAATTTTTTTATCTGCAACAGCTTTAGGTCGGTAGTCGGCTACTGCGGCACACATGATGGCAGCATCCATTTCTGGGAAATAACTTAGGCAAGCGGCGTGCATTTCCTGGGCAGACTCTACATCAATCCGATGAATGTTAAAATCAGAAATTTCTAAATCAACAGGACCGGCTATTAAAGTAACCTCAGCACCCTGGTTCGCCAATTCTTCTGCCAGAGCAAAACCCATTTTGCCAGATGAATAATTCCCAATAAAACGAACAGGATCAATTTTTTCGTAGGTAGGTCCGGCAGTTACCAGCACCTTTTTATTCAGAAGTTTTTTTTTTGAGTTGAAGAAAGCGATAACTTCTTCAACCAACTGTTCCGGTTCCTGCATTCGGCCTTTTCCGTGCAAGCCACTGGCCAGTTCTCCTTCTCCCGGTTCAAGAATCACATCACCATACGATTGAAGGATTTCCAGATTTTTTAAAGTCGAAGGATGCTTAAACATATCCAAATCCATGGCGGGTGCCAGATAAACCGGGCATTTGGCCGACATGTATGTTGTTACCAGTAGGTTGTCGGCAATTCCATGCGCCATTTTACCAAGCGTTGCCGCTGTAACGGGCGCTACGAGCATTAAGTCAGCCCACTGTCCCATGTCTACATGCGAATGCCAGGTGCCATCATTTGCAGCAAAAAATTCAGATGCCACCGGCCTGTCTGAAAGTGCAGACATGGTGACCGGTGTAATGAATTCTTTGGCGGCAGGGGTCATCACAACCTGAACATCAGCACCTTCTTTCACTAGGCCCCTTAAAAGATAAGCCGCCTTGTAGGCAGCTATACTTCCGGTTATCCCTAATATGATATGTTTATTTTTTAGCCTCATGAAGGCTGTCCCTTTTTAAAGTCCTTTACGGTTTTCTTTCGCAGGATTACGATGATAAATTTGAGCTTGTTTTAATTCTTCAAAAGCAATTAAAGTAGGCTTTGGCAAACGTTCGTAATACTTTGAGATCTCAATTTGCTCGCGGTTTTCAAATACTTCTTCCAAATTATCGGTGTAAGATGCAAATTCCTGAAGCTTTTGGTTCAATTCTTCTTTCATTTCTGAAGCGATCTGATTTGATCGTTTAGCCAGAATCATTACGGTTTCGTATACGTTTCCGGTTTGGTCTTCTAAATCGTTTAAATCTCTTGGAACTGTTGAGTTCTCTGCTTTGATTTTCTTATAATCCATATTTATTTATAAATTAGCCTCTTCGTTATAATTTAATAATTTTGCTACCTCTTCGTAGAACTTATCAGCATCTTTCCGGTCTTTACTTTCCGGAAATTCATCGACAAAGGTAAAATATTCATCCAAAGCTTCGCTTAAACGTTGCTCTTTTTTTTCTTCTATACTATTGACAGCCAAAAGGTACTTCGCTCTCAAAAGCATAAACATTAGCTCTTCGCGGTACTTCGTGTCCGGAAAATCTTTAAGCGAATTGGTTAAAGCAACAACGGCAGCTTTGTAATTTTCCAAATCATAATACAATTTGCCACTTAAAAATGACTTGTAAACCAATTTGTCCCGAAGTTCAATAATCAACCGATTAGCCTCTTCAATACGGTCGCTGTTGGGGTAAAGATTCACATAGAGTTGCAACGCGTCAATCGCTTTTTGTGATACTTGCTGATCAAGTCGTGGTTTGGGAGAATCCATATAAAAGCAGTACCCAATCATATATTGAGCTTCTTCGGCATACTTACTCTTCGGAAAATCCTTAACTAAGGTTCGAAACCAATGTCCCGCCATTAAGTAGTCCCGCATTCCGAAATGACTTTTGGCGTAATAGTAATACACCTCGTCAGCACGGCTGGTGCCACGGTAAATATTAACCAGCTCATTTAAAAGTTGTGAAGCACGAACAAATTCCTCGTCTTCATAGTATTCAAGAGCCTTTTTGTATTTGAACTCGTAGTCGGTACTTTTTAGTACTTTGTTGTAATCGCTACACGAAGTTGCAATAACAATAACAAACAATGCAAAAAGGGGAAAATTCTTCATTTTTATAAACATGGCGCAAAGATACATTTTTCATTAAAAATCTGCGGCAAATTACGCAAGAATTGCTTAAGTAGTGACTTGGTTTAATATAAATTAACAAATTTGTAGACTTATTAAAAAAAATTACATTTGCAGAGTTAATTTTTAAAGCTTTTTGAAGTGGATATTTTTGAAAAATTTCGATCAAATAAAGGTGACTTAGGCAAGCACATGGCAAAAGCCCATGGCTATTTTGCGTTTCCAAAGTTAGAGGGTGAAATCAGTGCCAGAATGAATTTCAGGGGAAAAGAGGTTTTAACCTGGAGTTTAAACAATTATATTGGATTAGCTAATCATCCTGAGGTTCGCAGGGTGGATGCAGAAGCTTCCAAAGAGTGGGGATTAGCCTATCCGATGGGTGCCCGAATGATGTCGGGGCAAACCAGTCAGCATGAAGAATTGGAGAAGCAACTTGCAGCTTATGTTGGAAAGCCAGATTCTTTTCTTTTGAATTTTGGTTACCAGGGCATGGTGTCAATTATCGATGCTGTTTGTGGTCGTAACGATGTGGTCGTTTACGATAGCGAAGCACATGCTTGTATTTTGGATGGAGTACGTCTGCATATGGGTAAACGCTATGTCTACCCACACAATAATATTGAAAGCCTAAAAGTGCAGTTAACCCGTGCTACAAAGCTTGCTGAAAAGCAGGGTGGTGGTATTTTGGTTATTACGGAAGGTGTTTTTGGTATGTCAGGAGACTTAGGCAAGTTAGATGAGATTGTAGCTTTGAAAAAGGAGTTCAACTTCCGGTTGTTGGTTGATGATGCTCACGGGTTCGGAGTAATGGGGCCAACAGGAGCCGGAGCGCCCGAACATTTTGGTGTACAAGATCAGGTTGATCTTCATTTCTGTACTTTTGCAAAAGCGATGGCCGGAATTGGCGCATTTATCGCTTGCGAAAAAGATATCTGTAACTACCTCCGTTACAATATGCGTTCTCAAACGTTTGCAAAATCATTGCCAATGCCGATTGTGGTTGGTTCAATGAAGCGTTTGGAATTGCTAAGAACAAAACCCGAACTACGCGAGCAATTATGGACTGTTGTTAATGGTCTTCAATCAGGCTTGAAAGAAGCTGGATTTGATTTAGGGCGCACAAACTCGCCGGTAACTCCTGTTTATATGAAGGGTGGGGTAGTAGAGGCAACTAAAGTTGTTATGGATTTACGCGAAAACTACGGCATTTTCTGCTCGGTAGTTGTTTATCCTGTCATTCCGAAAGGTGAAATTATTCTCCGTTTGATTCCTACCGCTATGCATACTTTGGACGATGTTGACATGACTATTAAAGCATTCAAAGAAGTTAGAGATAAACTTGAGGCTGGAGAATATCAAGGTACGGAAGTGCCTGATATGGCTTAGAAATAGAAACTTAAGACTATACATATAAAAAAGCCGGTTGATTTTCAACCGGCTTTTTTTGTATCTAATTGGTACTTAAGTACTATGCGTGTTTTTCAGATAGGTATCTTTCTGTATCCATTGCAGCTTTACAGCCTGATCCGGCAGCAGTTACCGCTTGGCGATAAATCGAGTCCATTACGTCGCCACAGGCAAACACCCCGGGCACATTGGTTTTTGAGGTCCCTGCTTCAGTTTTGATATAGCCAACTTCATCGGTTTCAAGAAAGTCTTTTACAAAATCAGAATTAGGCTTGTGACCGATAGCCAGAAAGAATCCATCAATTTTAATTTTAATTTCTTCTTCGTTAGGCTTACCTTGGTTCTTTACTAAAATTGCTCCTTCAACCACACCGTCTCCAGTTAGGCCTTTGGTTTGGTGTTTCCAAAGAATTTCAATGTTTGGTGTTTTTTTCACACGATCAGCCATCACTCTTGATGCTCTTAGCACATCACGACGTACAACCAAATATACTTTTTTAGCTAAGCCCGCAAGGTAGAGCGCCTCTTCGGCCGCAGTGTCGCCACCACCAACAACAGCTACATCTTTACCTCGGTAGAAGAATCCATCGCATGTGGCACAGGCTGAAACGCCTCCACCGGCATATTTTTGTTCATCTTCCAGTCCCAGGTATTTAGCAGTTGCTCCGGTTGCTAATATTACCGCTTCAGCTTCGATTAATTTTTTACCATCAATCCAGACTTTGTGGATATCGCCGGAGAAGTCAACTTTGGTAGCGTAACCAAAGCGAACATCAGTTCCAAAACGTTCAGCTTGCTTTTTAAAGTCTTCCATCATGACCGGGCCGGTTATTCCTTCGGGGTAGCCCGGATAGTTTTCAACCTCGGTTGTTGTGGTCAACTGACCTCCCGGCTGAAGACCTTCATACATCACAGGATTTAAATTTGCGCGGGCCGCATAAACGGCAGCTGTGTACCCAGCCGGTCCCGAACCAATAATCAGGCATTTCACTCTTTCAGCATCGCCTGTAGGCTCTGTGTTTTGTTTCTCGTTTTCGTTAAGATCTAATGATTTAAACATGACTTTGTATCTTAGTGTTTTTTATTATCTGGTTAGCAAAATTACACAACATCTAGATATTTACAACATTTGATCAATCAATAATAATGAAGATGTGATAGATGCAGCCTATCGAAAAATAATTTCTAATAGGCTAAATTAATTTTGTAGAATTCGTCGCTTTATATACTTTTGCATGCGCTTCAGTAAAATCAGCTATATGCTTGGTTTTAGGTAGCAGGAATAATCGGGATGTGGCGCAGTCTGGTAGCGTACTCGTCTGGGGGGCGAGGGGTCGCAAGTTCAAATCTTGTCATCCCGACTTGTTAATAATCAAGGAGTTAGATCAATATCTAGCTCCTTCTTTTTTTGGCACGGGTACAACATGGGTACAACAAATAGAAATAAAAATGATTGCAAAAATGAATGTTTTTGGTGTTAATAATCTGATGGTATCTAATCCACACCAACTTTTTATGTAAGGAGACTTTTGAAAATCGATTTGTAAACTTATGGTTCTATCTTCAATTCCCATCAATCAAATACTTTTTCAGGATTTCCGTTTGCGGATTTTTCAGAATTTCATCCGGATGCCCCTGTTCAATAATGTCGCCATAATACATAAATACTACATGGTCGGCCAAACGAACGGCCTGCCGTAACACGTGGGTTACCAGAATGATGGTGTAGTGCTCCTTTAGTTCTTTAAAGAGTTTTTCAATGGTCTTGGTAGAGATGGGATCCAAGGCTGAGGTGGGCTCATCGGCCAGGATGATTGTCGGTTTTACGGCCAGCCCACGGGCCAGACAAAGACGTTGTTGCTGACCAATAGAAAGGCTGGTGGCCGGACTGTTCAGACGGTCTTTCACTTCGTTCCACAAGCCCACCCGCTTCAGATTCGACTCCACGGCGTGTGCAATAAGCTTTTTGTTGCGGACTCCCTTCAGCTTTAAACCATAGGACACATTTTTGTAGATTGAAACGGGCAGAGGAAACGGCCGCTGCGACAGCAATCCCATCTTTTGCCGCATAATGGGGAGATCGTGTGAGGCTTTCAGGATATCTTTCCCCTCAATCAACACCTCTCCACTGACGATCAGCTCCTTGTGTAAATCGGTTAACCGGTTCAAACTTTTTAACAAAGTGGTTTTGCCACAGCCTGATGGCCCCAACAGAACCACAATCTTATTTCGGGGGATATCCAGGTTAATATTTTTCAGAATTTCACTATCGCGGGTTTTTACACTTAAGCCTTTGATCTGAATAATTGGTTTTTCGATGCCCGTCTTGCTCATCTTCAATTTTGATTTGGAGTGTACACTTATCTGTTTGAATAACTTTTCTGTAAACATCATCGTTCTATTTAATTATATTTTTTGAATACCGTTTGGATAACAGTCGCGCGGAGACACTGATAACCAGAATAAAGATGGTCAGAACGACTGCAGCAGCATAGGCCCGTTGGCGGACTTCTTCAATGGGTGAACTCAGCTGAAAAAAGATAGCCAGCGGCAGTGTGGCGACCGGTTCATCAAGGGTAATGGGAATATTATCGGTGTAGCCTGCCGTAAAGAGGACGGAGGCTGCATCGCCAATTCCACGGCCAAAAGCCAATAACAAAGCCGTAATAAAGCCCGCAAAGCCTTGTTTGAACAACACTTTCAATGCGGTTTCGGTCCGGGTTGACCCCAATGAAAAAGAGGCCTCCTGCAACTCCACCGGAATGGTTTTAAGCACTTCATCGAAAGCCCGCACGAGGATCGGAGTGATCAGTAACGCAACGGTAATGATCCCGGCAAGTAGTGAGGCATTCAAACCAAAAAACAGCATGACCGCGAATCCAAAAGCCCCGTAAACAATGGATGGAATGCCCCATAGCGCATCCAGCAGATACCGTATGGTATTTTGCACCCGTTTCATCCTGATCAGTTGTACGTTGATAAACAAGGCTGCCGGCAGCCCGATAAAGACGGCCAGCACCGTAGCGCCAACCGAAAGGTAGAAGGAGCCAATAATCGCATTGAGTATCCCTCCTTCACCACCAAAATAATAGCCCCCCTTGGGGAGTTTGGAAATGGTATCCCACGACAAAGCTCCAACACCCTTATTGAACACCACAAAAAGCAGGAATAATAAAATGGCAATAACCGAATAGGCAGCCAGAAAAGAGATGACCTTGAAAATTTGTTCTTCTATGATTTTCCACTTTCTCATAACTGCTCCGTTTTATGGATGAAATACCTGAAAAAAAGGTTGATAACTAAAATGATCACAAACAGTAACAAGGCGGCAAACATCAGCGCCGAATCATAGTCTGGTATCGACATCATTTCGCCATAGTTGTTGGCAATCAGGGCCGGAAGTGGATACCCCGGACTGAAGGGCGACACGGAAATGTCGAGCGTGTTGCCAACCACCATCAGCACGGCAATGGTTTCGCCAAAAGCTTTGGCAATGCCCAGTCCAAATGCGGATATAATACCCGGAAAGCCTTTTTTGAAGATGACATGTTTCACCATTTCCCAATGGGTTGCCCCCAACGATAACGACGCTTCCTTCATACCCACCGGAATAGTATGAAACACTTCGATGAGCATGTTCAGCATATAAGGAATGCACATGACTGCCAAAACAATACCTCCGGCAAGTAAGCTGTAACCGGAACTGCTAGTCCCGAAAAAAGGGGCCGCATAGTCTGAAACTGCCGGAACAATGACCACTACGCCCCATACTCCGTAAACAACCGATGGGATTCCCGCCAGTATGTCGATGACTGGCAACATCACATTGAGCAGTCTTTTTTTGCCAAACTGGGTGAGGTAAACCGCGGCGAACAAGCATAAAGGAGCCGACAGGATAAACGACAAAACGGTGACGTAAGTAGAACTGTAAATAAAAGGCATAAACCCAAACTCGCCCCTCATCGGGAACCACTTTGCTGAAAAGATCAGCTCAGTAAGCGAATGGTGCGCCAAGATTAGGGCCGCCTTCCAGTAAAGCCCTATCGCAATCAGCGCGGGGATGGACAGTAATAAATACAATCCTCCCCTCATCCATACATTGGCGATAGTATCTGTCAATCTCCTGATTTTGTTCATATAATTCAATTTGAAACGAAACGATTCGCTTTTTTATTAAGAAGTTACAATCGGCAAAAGTATATCATGTTTTATAAAACCAAATGCGTCGATATACTGGAATCCAATACGCAAAATAGCGTACGAGGCCCGGAACTCTCAGCCTGGGAACTCCGGGCCCTAATGTTACTTGGTAAAAGATCAGTTCAGCTTTTTAACCTGCTCGTCCAGTCGTGCCTTTGTGAGGGGCACATAGCCAGCTTCGGAAACGAAAGCTTGTCCATTGGTGACCACCCACTTCAAAAAGTCGATCGTTGCTTGTTTCTTCGGTTTGCCTTTTGACACCAGGTACAACTCGCGGGCTGGTGGCGACGGGAATTGCCCTTCGGCAATGGCAGCGAGTATTTCATCAAATTTGCTGTAGAATGCCTCGTTAGGATCGATCTTCCCGTTTTCATTCACATCGATGGGGATGACTTCAATCCCCTGATTTTTATTTCCGGTTTTGATGTCATACAGGTAAATTGTGTTGTTGAAACCCACTCCTTTTTCGTCCTTGACCACCGCATCGGCCAATCCAGGATCACCAAATACGCCCACGCCTTTCAGGTCTTCCTGTTTGCCGCCCAGGTAGGCCGCCCAGGTACCGGCTGCACCGCAGGCATCGGATCGGGTAAACACGTTGATCTTCTCATCCAAAGAAACCCCCGGCAGTTGGTTCCAGTTGGTTATTTCACCCGAAATAAAGATTTTACGGAACTCATCGCGGGTAAGCCCGCGTGCGTGAATGGCGCTCAACACCGGGCTGTTCGCATTAATGGTCGGGATAACCGCGTCTTTGGTAACGCCAACCCACCAAACACCTTTGTCAATCTCTTCCTGGACAATCTCGCGCGAGAACATGCCCAGGTCAACCGTACCCGACAAAGCGTCAGCCATTCCTTTGCCCGCCCCACCGGCAGAAATATTGAACCGGATTTCCGGGTTTTCCTTTTGGTATTCTTCACTCCACTTAATTACCAGCGGATAGAGTGCAAACGCCCCGGAAAGACTGATGGTTTGCTCTTTCTTCTGGCCTGATGAACAAGCTGAAAAAACGATGGCGATGGCCAAAAACAAGCTTAAGTTTCTATTCTTCATATCTCTTATTTTATGATTGTTTTTTAATTTTTGAAAAGTGACGGGCTGACTGTTAGTTGCACGTACAAGAACTGTGAGAACTTATCATCTTCAACTCCCTGAATCGTTTTTAGCGAGCCGGTAGGCAGATCGAATAAATAGCCACTTTCCAGTGCTCCCCAGCCGGCAAATTGGTATTTCAGCACCAGGTCGTTTTCATACCCCAGGTTTCTGTCATCCGGAGTGGCCGGGTTCGTTTGTGCCAATTGAAAATAATGACCGGTATTTCTCAGGCTGGTGTTCTTCAATAATTTGTAATCGAGGAAGAAATAATAATCAACCAAGCCACCTTCCTTGGTATGCGAATCAATACTTCGGAAATAGTCCATTCCCCCAAAAAAGCGATGGCGTGCACCATAGAGGACATCAAACAGATGATCGGTTTGCTGACTGCTACCGGCTTTGTTGTTTCCCGAAAGGTAGCTGAGCCCAATCCCCGGCGATAATTTTCCCAGTTTGTATTTAGATTCGACATCAACCAAAACGGCACTTACGTTGTTCCCCGATTGGTTTTTCCCGAATTGGTAATAGATATTTCCCGACAGGCTCAAATCACCCTTTTTATAAGTTGAATAAACTCCGGTCGTTTGACGAAAGTAAAGGGTGTTGTCGGTTTCAGATTTCGTTACACCCGAAGTCGCATGAGAAAGAGACAAATCCCAATTTTCGGACAGGCTGCTTTTGGCCCAGATATAACTTAGTGACTTGATACGCGTGGGGTCGTAATAGTTGTCAGACGTATTTTCGCCTGTAGAGTTCCAGCAAGTTCCCAGGTGGAAGGCACGGTTTTCAGCTTGCCATTTATAAACGATGGCATCGTAGGCTATTCCGTTCTGGTTCCAATTACGGGCTCCTAAAATTCGTTGGTTGTCGTAAACCAGTTGCTGGCGGCCTACCGAAAGCCACCCCCCGGCACCTGTCCTAATCTCCACAAAAGCTTCGAAAAGGTCAAGCGACGCGTTGTCGCCCAATACGCCGGTGGAGCTAGCCAGTTGTTCGTCGCCCCACACCCTGACATCTTGTGGCGTAAACTTCACTTTCAGCCCTTCCGCTTCGTAACTGAACGACAGGCGTGTCCGTTGCGAAATAAAAACGGCGGGCGTAGCTCCATCGTTTGCCAGCTTACGGTAGCCATCGCGCAGTTCAAAGCGATTTCGAAACTGTGCATCAATTTGAAATTGGCCAAAAAGAGGTGTTGAAAACGTTATGCCAACGAATAGGAAGCAACCTGTTCGTATCGCATGCTTTTGTTTTTTTCCGATTCGCTTGATGTTTTCTTTCAGGGTACGTTTTGTTATCATGGTAATTTGTTAATTGTTCCATGACAAAACTACCTGCTTGCAAGAACTACCGGAACAGCCTTAAAGCCTAAACTCGGCTTACGTAATTTTGCGTAGCGGAATGAGTGAAAGAGCTACCGAACATTAAAATATCCGGCTTTTATTGCATAAAGAACCAAGGCCACCGTATTTCTCGATTGGGTTTTATCCAATAAATTCTGACGATGCTTGTCAACCGTGCGCTTGCTAATTTGAAGCGCTTCGGCAATTTCAATATTGGAATGTCCACGACATATCAAGCCCAAAATCTCCATTTCCCTGTCGGTTATCACCGGATTATCTTTTGCTACATCCTGCTTATTGAGATGCCTGACCAACAGTTGAACAATTTCCTGAGAAAAATAATTCTTCCCGCCCGCAACCTCTTCAATGGCTCTTTTTACGGTGGCAAATTTTGAATTTTTCAGCAGAAAACCATCAGCGCCTGACTCAATCATACTGGTATAATAATTTTCATCCGAATACATGGAAAGCGCAATGATTTTCAATTCCGGATCAATTTCCCTGGCCAACTTAGCCGCTTCCATTCCATTCATTACCGGCATTTCAATATCAAGCAAAACGAGATCAACCGGACGCTGCCGAAGACTTTCAATAAACTGCTGACCATTCTCCGCCTCATAAATTTCTTCGATCAAGTCCCATTCGGACAATAAGAATTTTAATCCTTCACGGAATAAGTCATGGTCATCGACCAAAAAAAGCTTCAGTTTTTTCATTCAACCGGAATTTTTAAAGTGATGATAAAACCACTGTCAGGCGAGGTATTAATTTGATATTGGCCTTTCAATAGTTTAATTCTTGAGAAAATGTTTTCCAGCCCCATCCCCGGAATCACCTTGTCTTGCAAATGATTGTCCAGATCAAAGCCGGAACCGTCATCTTTGTAGGTCAATAAAATAACCTGCTGCTCTTCCACGATATCGACCCGGATGTAGCGGGGGTCAGCATGCGTTACACTGTTGTTGATCAATTCGCACACAATCCGGTAAACATTAATCTCCAGGTTGCGGTGAAACCGACGATCACTGATATTCGAATTGATCTCAAACTGAATTTGTGTTCCTTCCAAAAGCGGGTTGGCAGTTGCTTTGATTGCCTTAATTAAACCGTAGTTTTCAAGGATATGCGGACTTAAGAGGTTGGATATTTCTTTAAGGGAGGTAATCGCTTCATCGGTGGCCAGGCAGGATCGTTCAATAATCCGTCTGTTCGGTTGTTCCATGCTGTCGGGATCAATGGCACTCAAGCACATTTTGATGGATGATAAAACAGGGCCCAGTCCGTCGTGTAGTTCCCGGGCAAAGGCCTGACGGGCTTTGTCCTCTGCTTCAATTACGGCTGCAAGGGTTTTTTTCTCATTGTCAAGGCGCAGCTGTTCAATATGATCCTGAAGATTGAATATTTTTTTAATGAAAATAACCCCGATGAATAACAATACAGAAATGAGTACCCCGATCCAACTGTTGATTTCTTCTTGTTGAAATAGTTTCGATTCCCAAAAAAGACTCGAAAAATCAAACAAGCGCCGGATTGCCATCAACACAAAGCCCGATGAGATTAATATCCATGAGACGTTGTACCGCGTCCGGCGAATTAAGCTGATGGCATAAATCGTGGCTCCCAACTGAAAGAGCATGGAAAGATACAGGGCAATTTTCAACATGTCTAAAAAAATTAAGTGATCAGGCCAAGGTGCAAATTTAGGACAATAAAAATTATCAAACAGTGGGCAAACGTGCCCACAACCGTTCATGAAGATAATACAATGCCGTTTGAATGGCTTGAAAAACAATCGATATATAAATCGACTGCTTAACATCTTTTGTTATTGATACGGTAATCACCATCATGGATATGATACAAATAATCGGGTACGAAACTGCTTTTAAAATGCTCCTTTTTCTTGATTCGATCGTTTTAGACATGTTTTTAATATTTTGTTTTTGCAAGTCTGTCCAGCCTTTCTTTTGAAAATGAGTGGACATAGATTTTGCCCGTTTTTACAAATTTAGCTTACTACGGCGACCAAAATATAAGATTAAAACCTTATTTCCCACCTAAGCGTTTGTGCGCAGTTGATACTCGTAAAAGGCAATATTTGTAAACTTATTTCCGGTTGATCATATGTAATTTCAATTTCTTAGATCAATTCCACCCAAAATCCACCAACCCACACTACCATTGGAATTTTCATTTGACAGCATTTGTTTTATTTATTAAGTTTAATCCTTCGTAACCAGGGCTGTTGAAAACAAAGAGAACCGAAAATGGATGCACTAATACGCAAAGCCGGGTAGATTTTGTACCTGTTGGATTTAAGGATCAGGAAGCTGCTTTATTACAGGATCCTTCGAAACCATACCTCCATGATCGTCTCAATTTGGATTTTCCTGACGGCATTTTTCTTGACGGTGTTATGGGGACTGGGATATTCGGCCGAAAAAGCGATTATGTATTCCATTGGTTCAAGCGTTGTGTTCTTCATCCTGCTGGTCTTAATGGGGGCGTACTACGAAGCAAAACGTTTGCAAGCCAATGAACTCAACTCGTGCTTTCATTTTATCCGATCCAACATGAATGGTATCGTCATTTCAGAATTGGGCTTTTCAGAAACGGACCGTGAGAACCTGAACCTTGTGCTCAATAACCTCCAGCCCAAAAGTAAAATCGACTTCAAACTGGTTTCCGACAACCGGATTGCGGCAGAC